>JBPYFC010000072.1:0-5481 GCA_051984705.1 Chthoniobacterales bacterium
GCGCAAAGAAACAAACGGAGACGCATTTTGGCTTGGCCAGCTCTGATTCCGGTGGTCGCTGCTCTTCTCATTGCGTTGTTTCTATTCTTCAACCGCGGGCCACACGAAACAGCGGCTCTAGCTGAAAAAGGCGTCGCTGTCCTGCCTTTCGAAAGCCTCAGCGGGAACAAGGCTGACAGCTACTTTGCTGACGGTGTTCAAGACGAAATACTCAATAACCTGGCTAAGATCGCTCAACTCAAAGTCATCAGCCGCACTTCGGTGATGCATTATCGAGGAGAGGCGAAACGCGACTTGCGTCAGATCGCCAATGCGCTGGGCGTCGCCAGCGTCTTGGAAGGAACCGTACGACGCGAAAGTAACCGGGTGCGAGTTAGCATTGAGCTCATTGACGCACGCAAAGATCAGACGATTTGGGCGGACAGCTACGATCGAGATTTAAACGGCATCTTTGCGATCCAGAGCGAAGTGGCGCAAACGATCGCGGCAAAGCTTACTGCAAGTCTATCTCCGGACGAGAAGAAAAGAATCGAGACAAAACCAACCGAGAACCTTGAAGCATACGACCTTTACCTCCGGGGCAAAGAGTCGTTGTTCAAAGCTTCAGGCTTCAGCACTTCTGAGTATGCGCTAACTAAAGAGCTACTGCTCCAGGCGGTTGATTTTTTGGAAAAAGCGGTACGCCTCGATCCAAATTTTGTACTCGCCTACTGTGCGAGCGCTTACGCGAATGATTTGCTTTACTTCTGGTTCGAGCAGACACCCGAACGGCGGGCTCGAGCTGGCGCCGCCATCGATGCGGCATTGCGTTTGCGGCCAGATCTTCCTGAGGTTCACTTGGCCGAGGCGCAACACTTATATCACTGCTATCGCGATTACGATGGCGCGCGTGTGCAACTGGCAATTGCCAAGTCAGGGTTGCCCAACAGTGTCGAAGCGACAAACTACGAAGCGTTTATCGACCGCCGGCAAGGTAACTGGCAAAAGGCGATTCAAGGACTCAGCGAATCTCTTGCTCGTGATCCTCGCAACCTCAACACGCTTTCTAACTTAGCTGCATCTCTGTGGGGCACGCGCAAGTTTGATGCGGCGGTGCCACTTTTTGATCGAATGATCGATGCGAGGCCCGATCAGCCCATGCTTAAAGTCAGCAAAGCGATTTGTACCCGCTACTTTAAAACTGCCGATACCGGCGCTATTTGGTCGACGATCGCAGCGCTTCCCCCATCAGCGGCTACCGATGCCGATGTTCTTGGCATGCGACTCTGGTACTCTCTCGTCGACCACGATTGGACGCAGGCAGAACAGATAATTGGAAACATGAAGGGTAAAGACATCGACAGCGGTTTTATAAGCTATGGCGGTCGCGCGGTTCCGGTGGAGTGTTACGCTTTGCTAATGGCGCGGCTGCGCAAGGATCAAGCCGCCACTAGCCCCTCATTTGCTGGAATTCGCGAGCAGCTAAACCTGAGAGTCTCACAAGCACCACAGGATGCATTACTCCTAACCAAGCTAGCCATCCTAGATGCTTTGTTGAATAACAAAGAGACTGCCATTACGGAAGCTAAACGCGCGTCAGAAATTCTGCCAATCTCCAAGGACGCCCTTGATGGCACCGTTGTCTTAAAAAATTTGGCGGTTGTGTACTCCTGGAGCGGTGAGTTCGATCAGGCGTTGGCGGCACTAAAGCTACTTACTGAGCAACCGTTTGGTATTTTTTACGGCGAGTTAAAGCGCGACCCGTGGTGGGAACCGCTCCGACAAGATCCTCGATACAGCAAGCTCCTAGCCGAGCTGGCACCCAAGGACTGAAGCACGAGGACAGGCGTCTCTATCGTATTGCACTCCGAGATTTCCAGCTAGCGAAGTCCAGTGTAAAACTCGGGCTCGGTTGGCTGACGAGGGAATCGGAAGGAAGCCCGGCCAGGGTGGAATACCTCGGATGAAATTCTAGAGCGCTGCTACGAGAGTTCGAACCAAAAGAAATCGTGCGTGCGCCATCCACGCGGGCCGGCTGATCAAAAGAAAGAGACGGAAGCAAAACGCTCCCGTCTCCCTTCCAACCTCAGCCTGCCTTACGCCGACTCCTTATAGGAGATCGGAATCCTGAACACTCCGCTGACTGTGGGTTTGAACTTCCATTGATGAGTCACCCAGCGTGACGCTGAGTAGGCCAGCATCGGCGGACCCGAGGCGGCCGTCTTTCCCATGACTTTGCCGTTCTCCACCCGCACAGTGACAACGACATCGCCACTGATACGCAGGTTCAGCGCGGTCTGCGGATATTCCGGTGTCGGATGCTCCGACGCAATTTTTTCTGCCGGAATTCCGACAACAACCATCCGGTGCAGCTCTGCCGCCCGGGACAGCGCAGGCATAAAACAGAGCATAACGATCGTGACGATCGCAAGAAGACTTCGATGGACCTGATTTTTCACCATTGGTTTACCTTGTTGTGGCAGGCGTATTCACCTGCCTTCAAGAGTTACAAAGCAAACCAGGAAGCCGAGTTTCAGGCCGGACTCAAAGAAGAGCCGAAGAGGTTCTGCTGCTGCCCATCCGGCAACACCCAAAGATGGCGAGCCTGATTCGACAGTTCCAGATGAAGTTCCATTCTGACTTTATCCAGTCAGTTAGTCTATAGGAGAAGAGAAGGGGTGCCTCGCAAAGGCACCCCGAAATTGTTCTTCAGAATCTTCTAGTATTCTCCTATAGAAGAACCCGCCTGTATTGGTTCATCTGGCCGGATATTGGCGGACGTTGGCAGTTATTTGGGGAGAGGCCCAAAGTTTCCAAAGGACGCGAACAACCCCTCTTTGCATTTCACTGGGCATGCATGATTTGGATCGTCATATTCGGAGATTTTCAGGGTAGTTGTGGAGGTTTCCGACAAAATTGAATTGCGAGCAGCACCGGAAGCTGGAAGAATTTGCCGCGTCAGTGCAAGGTAATCCAGTGTACACTCGCGAACGGTTGGCCAACGCGGGCAGTTCATCTGCGTCGTACTGGCCGGTGATGGTCAACACCGGGATTTTGATATTTCACCCATACCCCTGAGTGATGGAATCCAACAATGTCGTACCCGACCTCCAATCCTCGGTGCTGTGTGAGGATGTGCGCCAGGAGGTCAACGGGATGCAGAGCCTTATTGGCGTGATTAATGTAGTACCGGCGCGAGCCCTCCCAGTGGGACTTTTGAAGCTCTGTGTCTGGACCCGCTGGTGCGGCGGGATTGGCAAGTTTCGCCAACATTCGCGGATTCTAGGCGTGGACGAAGCCCAAGTGATCGCGGAATCGCATATTGATTTCGAATTAACAGAGCTCGAAGGGCACGTGACCAACGTCAATCTTTATACTGGCGTACAGTTTCAACAATTCGGTGTCCATCATGTCGAGATCCTGCTGGATGGCGAGCTAGTGATCCGCTATCCATTGCCGGTGGTGAAAGTATGAGAACATTGCGACTAACTCCCTGATGAACACGAATATCGAATCGCATTTGACGGAAAATCGGAAGTTTAAGCCGCGAAAGTCTTTTTCAAAACACGCACACATTTCCAGCTTCGAGCGCTATGAAAAGCTTTATCGTAAGTCGATAAAGGACCCAAAGCGATTCTGGGCGAAACAAGCGTCAGAACTTTTGGTCTGCACAAAAAGCTGAGGAATGAGCTGAGGCAACATGTCGGCACAGTTATCGGCGCTATTGCTAAACCGGATGATATTCGATTCGCGGATGCCCTTCCGAAGACGCGCAGTGGTAAAATTATGCGGCGGCTCCTAAAAGAATTGGCCAGCAGCGGCCAAGTGACCGGCGATACGACGACGTTAGAAGATCTGAGCGTGCTGGCGAAGCTGACGGAATCAGAGGAGTAGAGCGACCTACAAATTCGGCTTCGCCATATGCCAGTCGGTGCTTTGTTCGTAGGCGTAGGCGATCTGGAATACCGTCGCTTCGTCGAGTTCTTTTCCAAGGATCTGGAGCCCGATCGGTAATCGTTTGCCTTCTTCCTCCGCAAAACCGCATGGGATGCTAACTCCGCAGATTCCGGCCATGTTGGCCGCGAGGGTGAAGATATCAGCCAGATACATGCTCAGCGGGTCATCGGTGCGCGCGCCGAGTTTGAAAGCCGGCGTAGGAGAGGTTGGACAGATCACAGCATCGACTTGCTCGAACGCACTGGCAAAGTCTTGGCGAATGAGCGTTCGCACCTTTTGCGCGCGCAGATAGTAGGCATCGTAGTAACCAGAACTCAGCACGTAGGTGCCGAGAATAATTCTCCGCTTAACTTCTTGGCCAAACCCTTGCTCCCGCGTCTTTCCATAGTGGTCAAGAAGATCGCGCGGCGCCTCTGCGCGGAACCCGTACCTGACACCGTCAAATCTTGCAAGGTTTGCCGAAGCCTCAGCCGGCGCAATGATGTAGTAAGTGCTGAGGGCGTGCTCGGTATGGGGCAGCGAGATCTCGAGTACGTCAGCCCCCAGCCCTTTGAAGTGGTCGACGGCGGCTCGGATTGCTTTTTCTATCTGCGGATCGAGCCCCTCGATAAAGTATTCTTTGGGCAGTCCCAGCTTCATACCGCGAACGCCTTTTTTGAGCGTCGCGGAAAAATCGGGGACCGGCTGATTCAGCGACGTTGAATCGTTCGGATCCACTCCGGAAATGATTTTCGTCAGAAGCGCGGCATCCTCGACATCTTTCGTGAGCGGGCCGATCTGATCCAGCGAGCTGGCGAATGCGACTAAGCCGAAGCGGGAAACGCGGCCATAAGTTGGCTTGACTCCAACGCATCCGCAGAGAGCTGCCGGCTGGCGTATCGAACCGCCGGTATCAGAACCGAGGGCGGCAAACGCCTCGTCTGCTGCAACAATTGCAGCTGAGCCTCCGCTTGAGCCCCCTGGGGTCCGGGTTGTATCCCATGGGTTTTTGCTCGGACCATAAGCCGAGTTCTCAGTGGAAGATCCCATCGCGAATTCGTCCATGTTAACCCGGCCAAATGGAATCGCTCCGGCGGCGCGCAACTTCGTGATAACTGTCGCGTCGTATGGGGCTACGTATCCTCCCAGTATTTTGGAGCCGCATCCGCACGGGTGTCCCTGGACGCTAATGACATCCTTGACTCCAATCGGGATTCCGCCCAACGGGAGGGTCAGATCAGCCGACTCTGCATCCTTGAGAGCTCGATCAAGGTCGTATGAAAGGTAGCCATGAATCGCCGGATCTATTTTTTTGATCCGATCGGCGAGCGCTTGGAGAAGTTCCTGAGACGAAATTTTCTTGGAACGCAGCAACGCACGCGTTTCATGCACGGTCCCACTGGTAATATCCATAGCAACTATTCGACAACCTTGGTCACCACAAACAGTCCTTGTGCCTGGCGCGGAGCGTTGGAGAGCGCCACTTCGCGATCCAGACTCGGACCCACTTCGTCCTTTCGAAACACATTATAGATCGGAAAACTGTGCGCCATTGGCTCAACGTTC
>JBPYFC010000073.1:0-4684 GCA_051984705.1 Chthoniobacterales bacterium
CGAGATGCTTCAGGGTAGGCCCGAAGTCAAATAGCCGCAACCCAGCGCAACCGGCCTAAGGCCGGTTGCGGTTAACGGTTTCCGGTCTTCAGTCTACCGTCGAGGGTTCTCTGCCAGGACGACCCCCCGGTGGACGCCAAGCTGCAAGCTTCTAGCTCGACGAATCCACACACTACCCGCCTATCAATCTTTCCGCCAGATCCAGATCCCGCTGAAAGGTAATCTTAATATTCCAATCTGGATTCAATAAAAGCCGGACCGGGTACCCAGCGGCTTGCACCGCCGAAACCTCATCGGTAACAGATTGTCCTGCGCCGACAATCCTTTGATAAGCGTCGAGAAGCCAATCGAATCGGAACACCTGCGGCGTCTGCATTCCCCATACCCCCTCGCGATCAATGCTCGCTACCACCGCCTGATTCGTATCGGCTTTCTTAAGGGTCTCAACAATTGGTGCCGCCACCGAAACTGCGCCGCACTCCTCAGCCATCTGAACTGCGCGACCGATTAACTCGGAAGAAACCATCGGTCTCGCAGCATCGTGGACAGCGACAATCCGGGTTTCAGACGGCAACTGCCGAAGGCCGTTCCATACGGATAAATGGCGTTCTTTGCCCCCATCCACGAGCCAGCGAACTTTCTTAAGTCCAGATTTTCGAATCATCTGCTGAAACTCCTCGTGTCGGTCAGACCGGATCACCAATGCAATTTCATCGATCAGATCGCATCCTTCAAAACGATCGAGCGAGTGGATAACGATCGGCTTCCCGCAGAGAGACGCAGTCAGCTTGTCGAAACCCATTCTTTGGCTGCTGCCTGCAGCTACAATGATAGCGGAGGTCATGGAGCGTGCGAGTGCGAGTGTGGGTGCAAGTAGCTACTCACACTCGCACCCACACTCATACTCATTTCATCCAAGCGCTTTTTGGACAGCCTGACTCAAGGTTTTTCCATCGACGCGACCCGCAGCACGTTCGGCCGCTAGCTTCATCACGGCACCCATCTGAGCTTTTGACGTCGCTCCGGTCGCAGCGATCGATTCGTGCACCAGCTGCAAGATCTCCGCTTCCGAAAGCGGCTTTGGAAGGTATACCGAGAGGAACTCAATTTCTTTGCGTTCCTTATCCGCTAGATCCGCGCGCCCGCCTTTTTCGAAACTATCAATCGAGTCCTGGCGCTGTTTCAGCTGTTTACGAATCACAGCGACAGCTTCCGAATCCTCAAGAGTTCCGCCTGCACCATGCTTCTCGATAGCTGCGTTTTTCAGCCCTGCTTTGGCCATGCGCAAAACGGATAGCTTTTCCGTCTCCTTAGCCCGCATCGCGTCTTTGAGGTCCGCGTCGATCTTTTCCTGGAGAGTCATAAGGGAAACCTAACGGTTTCCCGTTTCCGGTCTACCGGTTTCCGTTCGGCGTTTGGCGTTTGGCGTGGACCTTCGCGTTTGGCGGGGACCTTCGCGTTTGGCGATGATCGGCCATCGCACATAGTCGGTAGTCTCGCCCAGCACCATTTTTGATGCGAGCTGACGTCACTGCCCCTCGGCACTTTAAACGGTGCTGAGCGACCTCGTGCGGCTGCGACGCCCATGAAGCTGAGTTAAACGGGGGATCTTCGCGACTACCTAGTCGCAAACACGGCGGACCTTGTCGCTTCCTGGGGTCTTACCACCATTATTCCGGCGAATTTTCTGTATCGGTAAAGGTAGTTTCGGAGGGGAACATCTACGATCACTCGGCGCTCATCCTTGGAAGCATGCATGAATCGAACTGTGCCGCGGTTATCGCGATAAGCCAGGCCGACGTGCTCGGTAAAACCTTCGGGGCCACGACTGCTGATGCAGATTACATCGCCGTTTTGAATGTACGCTTCGATTCGCGGAACCCGATCCCTGGGTATGTGATAGACGGTACGGGATGCTATGGTGTTCTCGATTTGGCGGATTTCCGGCACTAGCGAAGGATCGTTACGCATATAGCGCGATCTTCCCCAGAAGCGGCTCATTTCGTTCAGGTAGTGTCCACGCATCGGGACCCCACCCAGAGAACGGGTCAGGTTTTTGACTAGCCCGCGCCGCTCATTGTCATAGATCCAATCCTCCAGAAAGTGGAGCCGAGAGGTGTAACTACCATTGCAACGCCCACCTCGGTAGCGGTCGAGCTCGACCATCGCCAAAAGGTCTTGAGGCGTGTAATTGCCGGGCTTGACCTCCAACATCCGCGCAAATCCAAGCGCGATTTCAAAGTAGGTCCAGCAATCGACTCCGTTCAGATTGACCGAAGGAGCCTCAATATGATTATCGATCTCCAAGGTATAGTTAACATACCGAACGCCGAGCAAAGCTCTCCCAACCGCGACCGTTCGATCACCTAATGGCAAGCTCCGCCAGTTTTCACGCTCAGCCTCGTGCACTAAACGCTCAAAAACCGGCTCACCGCGGAACACCATCGACAAAGGCAGATACTCCGCGGCAAACGACGCCGGTGCCGACGAAAAGGCCGAAAACACCAACACCGACAACAGCCGGGCCTTGGGGCTCATAGATGGGTATGGTTAGCACAACAGGTATGGCGGGTCTACCATCCGCTTTTGGCAGATTTTGGTTCCGGCTCTACCGGCTGTGGCCCGTGGCCGCTGAATGGCGTCATGGACGGCGGCAGAGGGGACTTGACTGAGCTCGCCGAAGTCCTCTCTTCCGCACGCTGGCCCGACAACGCTTTTGACATCCTTGAAGAGCCTAATATGTTCAAATGAGTATGGCGGCTACCTCTTCTACTATGACGGACCTCGGGCGGAAAGCGCCTTCTTTTTCGCTCCCCGATGTGCTCACCCACAAGAACATGACCCTCAATCAGTTCAGTGACAAGAAAGCTCTGCTGGTCATGTTCATCTGCAAACATTGCCCCTATGTCATCCATGTGAAACCGGAGCTGACTCGGCTGGCGCGCGAATATGCCAACCAATCTGTTGGTATCGTCGGAATCAGCGCGAATGACGCGAAACATTACCCAGATGATTCTCCCGAAAACCTGGCAAAGATGGCGCGCGAGCTCGGATTCCCTCTCCTGTACGATGAAAGCCAGGAGGTTGCGAAGGCTTACCGAGCCGCCTGTACACCCGACTTCTTCCTGTTCGACGAAAATCGGCGTCTTGTCTATCGGGGGCAACTTGATGACAGCAGGCCCGGAAACAACAAGCCGCTAACAGGACGCGATCTTCGAGCGGCGATTGACGCTGTTCTGTCCGGCAGACCAGTGAGTCAGGAACAGCGAGCCAGCATTGGCTGCAACATCAAATGGAAACCGGGCAATGAACCGGATTACTTCTGAGAACCGGATTCGCGGGCGCGGCGCCGGAATCAATCCGCCGAATCGATTCGAAGCGCTACACTACGAAGTCGAGGATTGGTGCGAGCCGGAGGAAGACCCGAGACCAATCAAGACGTCGTTTTTCAAGGATGATTCCCAGTCTGTCATCTCGCACAACAACAGTCCGGATGTCGGGTTTGATGTCAGCCTAAATCCATATCGAGGATGCGAACATGGCTGCGCGTATTGCTACGCGCGGCCAACCCATGAATATCTCGGCTTTTCTGCAGGGGTTGATTTTGAAACCAAGATTCTGGTCAAGCCAGACGCAGCAACGCTGCTGGCGCAAGAGCTAGCAAAGCCGTCCTGGAGCCCGCAGCATTTGGCTTTGAGCGGGGTCACCGATCCGTACCAACCAATTGAGCGCAAACTGCAGATCACCCGCGCCTGTCTGCGGGTGCTCGCGGATTTCCGTAATCCGGTTCATATCATCACCAAGAATCACCTCGTTACGCGCGATATCGACTATTTGTCCGAGCTCGCTCAGTACGACGCGGTTTCTGTAACGCTGTCGGTAACAACTCTCGAAACAAAACTTTCCCAAATTCTCGAGCCGCGCGCTTCCATTCCGACTTATCGATTGGACGCGATTGCAACGCTACGGGATCACGGTATCCCAGTCGGCGTCAACGTTGCTCCGATAATCCCGGGCATTAATGATCACGAAATCGCCGGGATCCTGCAGGCCGCGGCAAAAGCCGGTGCAAGCTTTGCCGCATACACGATCGTTCGGCTGCCGCTGACTGTGGCTCCGGTATTTATCGAATGGCTTGAACGCCATTTCCCGGACCGCAAACAGAAGGTGCTCGATCGGATCCGCTCGCTTCGCGATGGAAAACTTAACACCGCTGATTTCGGCAAAAGAATGCGTGGCGAAGGCCCGATCGCCGACCAGATCCGTCAGATGGTCCATGTTTGCAGACTGCGATATGGAATCACCAACGATTTCAAAGAGTTGAGCGCTGCAGCGTTCCGGCGGATGAGCCCTGGGCAGTTGGAGATGTTTTGAGCTCTGAGGTGGAGCACGACGCTCTGTCGCTACCGTTGTGGCATAATCCAGAGCCGCTCCTCATCCTGACACTCGCAGAAAACCGCCTGCTGTTCAGAGCGCCTTTGCGTTCTTCTATGTCTCGCAGACTGAAGACAGTAAAGAGTCTAACGGATCATGCCTCGATTTAGCGTGATCGTGATCGCTTCAATAATCAGTAATCACCCACGCCTTTTGCCGTCCCGTGATATTGTCAGATTCCACCATTCGTGTTACTCCCTTTGCGCGCTCTGGACCTAGGCTAGCCACTCTGCAGTACCCTATAGTAGCA
>JBPYFC010000074.1:0-5197 GCA_051984705.1 Chthoniobacterales bacterium
GGGCAGCGAAGAAATTGTGATCAACCAAGAGAGCGCGGCAAGCAGCAAGCAAGGTATCATTTTCATTTGAGCGATCGAGGAGAGGCATCATTGGCCGTGGCCATTGTGTGAGGTTTACCGATCAGGACGTTCGGGACGATTATAGAGCGCGGGGCGTTGCAAGCAACGCCCCTTCAATACTTCAGGCTCACTGACCAGATCAGGGGTCCAGGTCGCGCCGGAGCGCGAACCCTACCGTTTTTAGTGGACCACGAAGTTGACAATGAACAGAACAATTATAGCGCCGACGATCGACATAATAAAGCCGGCCGGATGAAACGGCGCTCCTTCTGCCGGCTTTGAAAACAGGCGTGCAATGAACCCTCCGACGATCGAGCCGACGATACCCAACAGCGTCGTCATCAAGAGACCGGCATGAACATGCATGATCGATTTAGCGATGAGCCCTGCAACGAAGCCGACAATAATATACCAGAGGATGTTTAACATGGCAGATGTGAGTTTGAAGTGCGATTAAGTGCGATTAAATGGCGGACTTGCCGATGATCTATCAGTTCTAGTCAATTCTGTCGATTCCGTTTCGGAGGAAGTGATACCCTCGGTACGCAACGCCGACATCGCCGGCATCAGGAGATTCCCAAACCGGGCGATGGCTGTCGGTGTTGCCGCGCGATCCCCCAGTCACCCCCGGATTAGGCGTAGACCAGTAAGTGAATATCCTCCGGGAGAATAGCGGAAATGTTACGGATCAGGTTACCACGCAGGAGGTTTACCAGTGCGCTTCTTTGAGGAGCGCCGACGATCAGGTAGGAGGTGCCGATAGTCGCTGCGATATCCACGATCGTATCTGCGGTAGAGTCACTAATGGCATATGCTGGCAGAATGGTCGCGCCTTTGCCCTTTTCTTTCGCATATGAAAAGATCTCAGCGGCTTCCGGGTCGTCGAACCATTTTCGCTTTCGGTCCCCCGGCGCCATGACTGGTTGTTCACGAATGAAGAGCACATACAGGGGGCGATCTGTTTCTTTTGCTTCTTTGATCGCGTAGTCGAGAGTCCGGCCTATGCCGCGGACGGCGCAGAGCATCGGCGGACCGGATGCCTCGTACGCTGGTACGGCAAATGAAACAGGCGGCACCGAAGGTTTCTGTTCCTGACTTGCTGGCGTCGGGATAAGCGCCTTTTTTTGTGCTCGTTCGGTAACCAGACCACGAAGAATGAGCCCAACAACAAGCACCGAGCTGGCAAAGAGCAAAGCATTCGGCTTATCAATGAACAAAGAGATCTCTATCGCCGTCATCACCAGGAAAGTGCAGGACATCAGGCCTCGTTCCCATTTCTTGAGATCCAGGGTTCGATCTGTAGAGGTGGCTCCTAGATTGGTCGCGATCGCCCCGACCACGCCTACAGCGTAGAGGTCTGCCAAACCTGAGACATCTCTGACAGCAATAACCAGAACTGCGGGAACGATCGTTGCAACAAGCAGACCGGCGTTCGGAACACCGAAATGATTCAGACGCTCGAACGTGTTGGGCAACTCTCGGTCGCGGGACATCAGGAATGAGATCGCGATCAAATCGCAAATCGCAGTGTTAACTGCCGATAACAGAAGAACACCGATCACCAGCGACACAATCCAAGCCGCAAGATGACCGGCGATTGGTCCGACCTGGCCACCCACGAAAACCTGTGCCATGTAGCGCAGCATATAGTCACGGACATTAGGGTTTCCCGGCGCATCGACCTCACCGCTGTGTGCTTCGAGACCGGGAAGTGCATGCATCCCGAGGCCGAGGAGCGCTGTGAACAGGCAAACCTCAACCATAACCCAGGCAATTGCGGGAGTAGAGGTCTTGGCAACTGACGGTTTATCCTCGGTGCTACCGGGGTCGAGTTTCATAACGCTGGTCGCATTGGCGATTGCCTCTACGCCGGATAGTGCAAGCACAACCGCCACGAATCCGTTCCAGTTCGTCAAAAACCCTCCCGACATAGGTTTCAAATTCTGCAGCGCATCATGAAGATGCGGGATACAAAAGATGCCTAGCAGAACGACAACGATAACGGTCGGTACCGAGACTAAGAAAGCAAGGCCGCCGGTATGGCGAGGGCCAAAATAGTTTAATCCACCGATTCCAAGGATCGCTAGAAAGGCGAAGATCTCAGGATGCGCTACGCCAAGGTATTGAAAGGCCGAGAGCGCACTGATGGCTGCCGTGACGACGTAATCCGCGATTAAGAGAAAAGCGCCTACGATCGAAATGATTTCCGAACGATGTCGAACGCTTGCATAGACACCGCCTCCATTGGGATAGTACCGGCAGATCGTCATGTAGTTGAGTCCGACCAGACCTACCAGCAAGCACATCGCTGCGATCAGCCAGAACGATGCGTAGCCAGCGACGGCGAAAGCCAAACCGATGACGTAGGCTTTGCTCGTACCCCAGTCGCCATAAAGAATCGCCGCCGCGCGCGGCGTATCGACATTCCGCGGTCGCTTGGTCTTCCCGATGATCATGTGACGAAATGCTCAGGCGGGAGAATCGACTGATACTGTATTACGTTTGAGCCCAAAAGCGCAGAGTGCCTGAAAAAAAAGAGTGACTTAGCGATTTGGATGAGTCAACGCTCGATTCTCCTCAGGCTTGAATCTGATTCAGATTCTTGGCATTGATCTTGGTCGAGATGACCAAAGGAGCCGCTGTTCTACTTCTCCTATCTTTGTCCGCGGGATTAGTGATAAGAGTGCCGGCTCAGGAACATGTGGATGTTCCACTGCCTCCCTACGATCCGCCGCCTTCAGTGTCGCATCACCGCGATCAGTCTGAAGTCGATCAGCCGATTCATCATCGATCTACCAGCCGCCATTCCTCGCGCGGCGAGGGTCGGCGCAGCTCCAATCACAATCATCACGGTCGGCATGGTAAACCTTCCCACAAGCATTTCCACTGGCCCTGGGAGAAGCACCGGCGCGCTTATGCGAAAGTACGGGGCTCAGGCTAGCTAAGCTTCAACGTCGCGCCTTGCCGTTTCAATTCGACCTGGACGAGCAAATGATCGAGCGTTCCCTTCAGTGACAGTTGCGCGGCCGCAACACCGGCAGCGTGACCCGTAGCGAACGCCGTTCCGATAACGCGTACCGACGCTCCGGCGTACTGGTCTCCGTCTACAGCGCGTCCCGCGGCGAAAAGGTTTTCAGTGTCGCAGCTCTGTAAGCTTCTAAGCGGGATGTCGAATGTTCGATTATTCTTGATTGGTTCCCACGTGCTGCCGGCCCCTTTCTTTGGATGATACTCCACCGCCCACGCACCAAGCGCGATAACGTCGTCGAATGTTGTGCCTTCTGTGACATCCGTTTTGGTGAGTCGATAACGCGCATTGATGTGCCGCGATTCGCGGGTACCGATCATTGGTCCGGTGGATGTGATGTATGCACGCTGGCATCCCCGGATTCTTCGAATGGCCTGCAAATAGGACCAGGCTTTTTCGCGCGCGGAAATTTCCGCAGCAGTGAGGCTTGCCGCATCTCGCGCGTCGTATTCTTCGTCAATCAGATAGACAACGAGGTCTCCCGAGATCGGGATTTGAACCAGAAGGCCCGCTTCGTTATCCAGATGTTCAACGCCGTTCCGGCGAGCTTCCTGAATCGCGTTCGATACTTCTGTAAACGAGATGCGCTCAGTGCGTTCGACGCCGCCAATCCGCATTCCGAGCGTGCCGATATTGATGTTGCCATGATTCCCGTATCGAACGGAGGCCTTGGCCTGATATGCCAGGTCGCATTCTCCGGTCGCGTCGATGAACGCGTTTGCTGAGAACTTCCGTAGTCCCGAATGATCGAAGATTGAGACGTCAGTGATTCTGCCGTTCTCCCGACCTGCACCGACCAGCGTTGAGTGAAGAAAAATATCCAAATCCGCCTCCCGGCAGACTCGATCGAGCGCGAGTTTTACTGCTTCAGGATCGAACGGTACGAAAACGCCGCGTAAACGAACCGGTCCGGCGATTGCTTTCAGTTGTTCCAGTTGTTGCAGGACTTGTTGGCCTACTCCATGCACAGCCTGGCGGGGGATCTCCTCGGCGGTGTAGAATCCGCAGAACGTCAGCACGTTTCTCATTGTGCTCGCGCCGCCCAGACAACCATATCGCTCGACTAGCAGTGTGCGTGCTCCCGCCTGTTTAGCGCCAACCGCAGCCGCCACCCCAGCGGCTCCGCCGCCAATAACGATCACATCATAATGCTCATCTGAACGGCTGGAAGTCATGCGGGATTACTGCGCTAGTAGAGAAACGTAGCACAGGTCGTTGTCAATGGTCCATCAGGGTGGTGCCTGAATGGTTACCCCTGAGGTGTTGAGCTGCTTGGGGCAAGAGCGAATATGAGCCGCCCAAGGAGACCGCCTGTTTTACCGGCGAGTGGCTCATGGATTTGGCCCGTCTGACTTGGGCCAACGTCGACCTTGCCGAACTTTGGGCGACCCTTTAGGTCATATAATCCTGTAGGATACTATACGAAGAATCTTCGAACCTCGGACTGAACTTTCTTTGTCTGTCTGCAATATCGGACCTTAGCAAGTTTATTGACTCTAGCCTAATTAGAAATACTTACATGAAAGCCCTTAATCTCCTTACTTCACTCGTCCACGTCGCCAAGCCTCTCGGTCTGGCCGCACTTTTAACCTTAATTACCTCCTGCTGTTGTTGCCCCGGTCCATATTGCAATGCGGATTATAGAACGGTAACACGGATGCCCGGAATCACTAATACCTCGGGTAAATAATCCCATTCTATATTCCTGTGAAACTAAGCCGGGCTTGTTGCGACTCGTCTTTTGTGCGTGAGGACGGCCGTTTCAAAGGACGCGCCGGACAGGCTTACGAATCTATTGGCGGTTCTTGTCACGCTCTTTGGGTTTCCTGAGCTCGAATGCAAAATCAGCTTTCGGGGAAGCTTTAATTTTCTGAGACCGGCGACTGCCGCGGTAAGCATTCTCGTCCCCGAATTGGATGCTGCCACATCCACTACGGCTTTACCTATCAGAGGTTGGGCACTGGTCTCTCACGGATACCGGTCTTTATGTACGCGTCAGCCTGGAACCGTGGTTAGGCAGCAGTCAACAGATCCCAGACCTGGATCGCTACCGTGATCGTTGAGGTCGCGACGAGTGAGAAAAAAGAATGCTTTTCTTCCGAGTTGCAC
>JBPYFC010000075.1:0-4592 GCA_051984705.1 Chthoniobacterales bacterium
ACCCGAATTGCGGCGCTGCTGAGCGGCATGATCCTATTGTTATTTGCACTGGCCATGACGATCGCATTAGGCTTTAAGGCACCGCTTGATTTTTCGGTCTTTTCGGCTTCCGCCGGAGCCTTTTTACTGGCTGCCTACGGAAGGTATCCGCTTTGCGCTGAAGTGTTAACAAGTCGGGCGATCCGGTATCGTTTTCCACAGGAGAAATCATGATTCTACTTACTGGAGCTACTGGAACGAACGGCAGGGAGGTCGTTAAGCAACTTTCTGACAAAGGCGTGAAGATCCGTGTAATGGTTCGCAAACGAGAGAACGCGAACTTACCGCCCTCATCAAACATCGAGTATGTTATTGGGAATTTTGACGACGTTGCAACCCTTCGTGACGCGCTTGCCGGGGTCCAGCGGGCTTTTCTGTTATCTCCTGGTTCCGCCGAACAAGTAATTCGCGAAGGCAACTTCATTCGAGCGGCCAAGCAAGCGGAAGTTCACCAGGTGGTTAGGTTTTCCATTCTCGGTGCGGAACCCGATTCACCTTCGCGTCTCATTCGCAGACATGGCCAAGCAGAAGAGCTGCTGAAAGATTCAGGGATGGCCTTCACCATCTTGCGCCCAAGCTACTTTATGCAAAATCTGCTCTGGTATGTGAAGGACATAAAATCGGAAGGCGTCTTCTATTCTTCTTTGCCCACAACCTGCAAGCACAGTCACGTTGATGTACGAGATAACGCTGCTGTGGCCGTTGCCGCTCTAACTGAAGTGGGTCACGGGGGCAAGGTTTACCGAATAACTGGCCTGGAGGCTTTGACCTATGAGGAGGTAGCCGAGATTCTGTCGGACGCGATTGGCAAAAAAGTGCGCTATGATGACTCGCTGGAGAACTACTCGAGATTCCTCAGGAAAATCGGATTGGATGCGGACGAGGTGCTTGAACTTGATGCCTGTGTGGCAAAAGGTGTCGGTGACGGCTCGGCGGTAACCAGCACAATCTTTGAGTTAACAAAGCGGCAACCAATCCGATTCGCGCAATTCGCCAAGGACCATTCACGACTCTTTTAAAAAAAGACTGACTTTTCACAGTGGAATGGCAGCGTCCGGAATTGAAGTAATACCGAAGGGGAAGGCAGCGCGACGTAGCAGGAGCTAGGCTATGAGACTGTCTTTCTCGGCGGTATGAGGCTCCCTCGCTATGAGCCGAATCCACGGCAACGCGATGCCTAGCGCGTTGATCGAAGAACCGCCAAACAGGCGGAGAGACTTGCATTATGGGAACGATACCAAGGCAGAGAATCGGCGGCCAACAGTGGCGCATTTCGAGGATCGACGTCAACAAGCTGGAGCCTGTACTCATGCAATTGCTCCGGCTTACATTTCCGTTTTGTCGGATTCTTCGCTATCCCGTGTGACAGCCAGCGCGCTTGCGGTCTGGTGGTTGGCCGAAAAGACACATTTCCGTTCATCACTTCGAATCACACTTGCGGATCATCTCGCGTCACGAATTGTCAAATTAACGACGGGGTGTCCAAGTACCGACAGAAAGGCGCATTCGCAATTCCCATGAATAACGGCAACTCTTGTCAGTCAGAGAGCTTGGAATTCGTGCAGTTTGGTGCCGAGAGTGCTGTCCTCGATTGTGCACAGGCGGCGAGATCGGGAAATAGCGTGATCTGTGTATACCCATCCGAGCCACAGACAAATTGGAGATGGAGGTGAGCAGTATGAAACGATCGGTAGCGTCCAACGGCCTACTACTGGGAGTGGTTTTGTCGCGAAGATTTCCGATCCGCGGAAAGGGCCTTGCGACTACGCTTTCGCCATTAATATAGAGCGCTCCGTTACGAATTTTGGTAGCGTGCCGGAAAATCTCCTGCGACATCAGGCCTCGTTGAGCTTCTCGACCTTCACCCCTTTCTTGATGAGGTCGTGGGTGTGCCGCAGATAAACAAGCTCCACCAGTTCGCCGGGCAGACCGCCCTGCACGACATAGCCATAGACACCGCCGAGCGCTTGGCCCCATTGGGAGCGATCTGGTTGTAATCGAGCCCCTTGGTCATTGTTCTAGTCTCTTCGGTCTTACTTAACGGGGGTGGTGAGCGGTTTGTCGTCGGAGTCGACGACGATGACAGCGAGCAACTTCGCAGGCTTGGTCTTGCTCGCGTTGCGGCTGATTTGATGGTACGCGTTCGGCGGTTCGGACCAGCTCTCGCCGGCCTTATAAATGCGGGTCTCGCCGTTGTTCACCTTTGACTCGATCTCACCCGAGATCACATAGGCGTAGATGAAGGCCGACTTCGCGTGCTTGTGCGGCGGGGAAGCCGCGCCTGGTGCATAGTCGACCTCCAGAATGACGAGCGACTTGCCGGGGATGTTCGGAATCGCTTGATCGAATTTAGGCGTGACCGTTTCGGCCTGACCGCCAGGCGCCGAGGCGGGCCCGGCAACCGCGAAGGCGAGGGCGGCGCAGATAGCAGCGACGATGGTGCGGACCTTCATGGGCTTTCTCCTTCTACCAGCCCGAAGATACCCCATACTGGCCTGGAAAAAAGCACCAACAACGCAAAGAAATCGTGCTCGCTTGATGAAGTAGCGGTTCCTAAGCCAGCGCCGGGTGAAGTTTTGATTCGGGTGCATGCCACTGCAGTGACAACGGGTGAGCTTGAATGGTATCCGACGTGGCACACGCCAAAAGGTGCTCCTCGGGTGCACGCAGTCCCCGGGCATGAATTTTCAGGCGTGGTCGAGGAGCTTGGTCCGAACACAGAGGGATTTGAACAGGGTGATGCGGTTTATGGCTTGAGCAGTTGGTCTTCTGACGGGGCAGCCGCTGAGTACTGCCTCACAACGCCGGACGAGATCGCTCGAAAGCCTGAGATGATTGACCATGTCCAAGCTTCGGTTGTGCCGATCTCCGGGTTAACCGCTTGGCAAGCCTTGTTCGAGCACGGAAAACTAACAACCGGCCAGAAGGTACTGATCCACGGTGGCGCCGGCGGGGTAGGGAGCTTCGCTATTCAGCTAGCCGCCTGGAAAGGTGCATTCGTTGCGACCACGGTTTCTGAGCCGAACATCGGATTTGTCCAATCGCTGGGCGCCAGCGAAGTGATCGATTACCGAAAGACAAAATTTGAGGAGCAAGTTAGGGATGCCGACCTGGTTTTGGATCTGGTCGGAGGCGATACTTTCCGCCGTTCGTTCAGTGCGATCAAAGAAGGCAAGAAAGTAGTAACCGTCGCAACCAGTTCGGAATCGACTGATGACCCGAAAGTAAAAGCGGCTTTCTTCATTGTTAAACCCAGCCGGCAACAATTGACTGGGTTGGCTCGGTTGCTCGATGCCGAAATTCTGCGACCGATTGTTAGTGAAGTCATCGCGATGGCGACTGCCGCCGAGGCGTTTCTTGTCTCGAAGAAGGCGGCGCCCGGGAAAGTTGTTCTTCGTGTTTTGACTTAATTTGTCATCGTCGGCCTTGTTTTTCTGATGGTTTTCATAAAGAGGCCCGCGACCAAACAAGGCAAACGTGTTGCCGCGGAGTTAAGACAACGACGCCGCGTCTATGAACGCCCGGCCCGATATTCCTGATAAACCAGCCCGCTTCATCCAACCTTCTGTACGCAAAGAGCCTTGGGCACAGATGTTTTCGGTTTGAACGGCGTATGTTATCGGTCGCCAACGGTAGGGATAACCGACGAATATCTCCGGATCTGCTGGGCGTGTCCATGCTTCCCTACCGTGTTGCGATCCAGCCCCGCTTGAATGGCACCCGGCGAGAGACGGCCAAGGAATATCTTATGATGAATGTGGTTGACGGAATGACTGAACGATTGCTGGACGATGCCGGAATCGGACCCGGTATGCGCGTGCTCGTTATTGGGTGTGGGCCGGGTGCCGTATCCTTCATGATGGCGCAAAGGGTGGGAGAAAAGGGTCACGTGTACGGGGTGATGCTGGAGCTGGAGCGGGCGGCGGAATGCGAACGGGGCCTGTCAAACGTCCGCTTTGTTTAAGGTAATTTTGATTTGCCCATGTTCGAAGGAACACATTTGATGCAGTGGTCGGCCGACGCCTGCTGATGTACCAACCTGATCCGATAGGTGCTGTTCGGCGTCTGGCCCGTGTACTGCGGCAACCGCCGGATTGGGCCTGGTCTGGGCTCATGAATACTGACGTCCCAGCATTCACTGAAACAGCTAGCACCTTCTGGGGCAAGTAATCGGCTGGCGCTTTGATGTGCCGCGGCATCAAGACCCGCAGCCAGTCTGGGTGTTCCTTTTCGAGGTAAGCTCTAACCACTACGGTAGTCTATCTTCAGAAAGACGGGCGAAAACAGTTTCTCGCGATTCGGCTCTGACTGCTGGTCTTGGTTCGGTTTTGTCCGTTGAACGAAAGGCAACGCGCTCCACACAGTTAGCAAAGAGGTAGTCGGAATCCACGTCCTCCCGACCCGCTCGGTTTTTGGCGGCGGTATTCCGCGTAGGTTGCTTCTGCGCGTTTCTCTAGCGAAACCGACTTCTGCCCCTTTGCGATTCTGATGGCTGCGGCGAACGAAGCCTCAATTTGGGTCTCCTCAGCACCGATATCCGCAAGAAATACAGC
>JBPYFC010000076.1:0-3971 GCA_051984705.1 Chthoniobacterales bacterium
TCTGTATCCGTGGCGGTGAACGGCGGCGAGGACACGCTCGCGGGTGCGTAGAGCGACTTGTTCCGGACGGCTCAGCGCTCGGGAGATCGTAGCGATACTTACGCTTAACTCCCTGGCCAGATCGTGAAGGGTCATAGGGGTAACAGCGCTCAATCGCCGGTAGGGCCGGGTCTATTTCAGTCCGTCGCCATAGCGCGCACACCCGGTTGCGAAAAAGTCACAACCAAACCGGTCAGTGGTCGCGGCAGGATAAACGGAGCGTTGAGCTTGACAAGGTAGTGCCTGAAAGATAACAAAATGTAAAGTTTTACATTTGGTCGGTTCCCCTTATTTAGCGCCGCTCAAATTAGCCGGCGGTCTCGGTTGGGCAGCGCTAAACCTATGCATCCCCCTCATAACCATTCGCCCGAACCAATGACCGAGCGTTCTCTCCAAATGCGAGGGATTTCGAAGAGCTTCGGTCCAACCCAGGTCTTGAAAACCGTCGATTTCGATCTCTACCCGGGAGAAATCCATGCGATCATGGGTGAAAACGGCGCCGGTAAGTCGACTCTCATGAAAATCGCCGCCGGACTCATCGACGAATTCGAAGGGGATATTTCAGTCAATGGCGTACCATGCCGATTCCTATCGCCCCGGGAAGCTACTCGAGCCGGTATCGCTATGATTCATCAGGAGCTGAGCCTGGTGCCGGAGCTGGCGGTCGACGAGAACATTTTCTTAGGTCAGGAGAAAGTTCACGGACTTTTTCTTGTGGATAGGCAGCGCCAGATAACGGCTGCGAGAGAGGCTTTGAAGCCGCTGGATTTTCGAGGTCAGGCGGATCAGCCCATCTCCAAGTTGCGGGTTGGCGAACAGCAGCTCGTTGAAATAGCAAAAGCGCTGGTGGCAAGGGCCCGCATCCTGATTATGGACGAGCCAACCTCGGCCCTCTCGATCCACGAATCGGAGCGGTTGTTTCAGGTCATCCGCCGTTTGGCTAAAGAGGGAGTTGCAATCGTCTACATTTCTCACCGAATTGAAGAAGTGTTTGCGTTGGCCGACCGAGTAACAGTGCTGCGGGATGGGCGGCATATAGCGACTATCGCGACCAAGGAACTGAGCCGCCGCGAGCTGATACGAATGATGGTTGGTCGTGAGCTGCAAGAAGTAATCGCTAGCGGCAAAATGCAAACAGCCAGGGACCGGCCGCTGCTTGAAGTGCAAAACCTCTGGTTGGAACATCCAGCCCCGACTCCCTCTCGACCAAAACTGGCGGAGCGAGTGAGTTTTTCAGTCGCCAGCGGTGAGGTACTAGGCATTGCCGGATTATTAGGCGCGGGGCGTACGGAAATTTTGGACGTGCTTTTTGGGCTGCATCCTGGCACCTCGGGAGGGATTATTCGAGTCGCGGGACAGCTTGTTCAGATACGGAGTCCCGTTGAGGCGAAAGGGCATGGCATCGCTTTAGTAACCGAAGATCGAAAGAGAGACGGACTCATCCTCGAGTTCGGTATCGATCGAAACGTGGAATTGCCGGTATTGCGGACAATCGCCCGGCTCGGGATGGTATCGCGTCCGAACGAAATCGGGCTAGCGGAGCAGACGATTCGGGATCTGCGGATTGCTGCTAGTAGCGCAGAACAGCCGGTCGGGACACTCAGCGGAGGGAATCAACAGAAAGTCGTAATTGGCAAGTGGTTGCTCTCCAAACCACGTGTGCTGCTGTTAGACGAGCCGACCCGAGGCATCGATGTCGGAGCGAAGGCCGAAATTTATCGATTGATTGAGAATCTGGCGGAGCAGGGGATCGCGATCGTGTTGGTTTCGTCGGAGCTCCCCGAACTAACCCTGTTGAGCGATCGGATTCTGGTCATGCGAGAAGGGCGGCCGACGGCGATCCTTGAAAGATCGGATTTCGCTCACGAAACGATTTTGGAATACGCGTCGCCAGGAGGCTCAATACAACCCGAATTTGAAGATCGGGAGGTGGCCTAGTGAATCAGTTTGCTTCTAGAGTCGGGCGGTTCCTGCTTCAGACCAAACTGTTCTGGGGTCTCGCCGCTCTATATCTGACCGGAGTTTTCCTTTCTCCGGTGAATCATCGCGGTGTGAACATCTTTCTGAGCCCGGGAAACCAATCGGATGTGCTTCGACAAGTCTCTAACAACGGACTTATCGCGGTTGGCATGACACTGGTCATCCTCACCGGCGGCATCGATCTTTCGGTCGGTTCAATGATGGCACTGGGGTCGGTGGTTTGTGCGATGTTGCTTACGCAGAAAGGGTGGACTAACGCTTCCATTCTGGCGATTCCCGTACTGGCCTTCGTCCTATTCTTCTTAGCTGCCTACCTGGTCCCGCTTCTATCGGTAAACCTGAAGCGCTCGGCGAAGCCGGTTGAAAAACCGAGTGGCACGATAAAATGGGTGGGAGCCATTCTCGGGCTGGTAACGGCTATTCTATCGATATTCTGGACGACCGGACAACTCGATTCAAAGTTTGGAGTAGTCGGAGTGCTTTGCGCAGTTCCGGCGGTGGGTCTCACGTTCGGAGCGCTGAACGGGTTGATTATTACGAAGGGCAAGATGCAGCCGTTCATCGTGACCCTCGCGATGATGGTAGCAGTCCTCGGCACAGCGAGATTGCTGGGAGGTTCGAACACTGCTGTTCATGCGGTCTATACCGGAAGCAACGCGACTGAAGACTTTGATATTTTGCGCGCCCTCGTTTTTCAAATCGTACCGGTCCCAGGAATCTTTTTCCTGATCGCTGTCGCTATCTTTGGTTTTATCCTGAGGTTCAGCACCTTTGGTCGGTACGTCTATGCCATTGGCGGCAATGAACAGTCGGCGCGGCTGGCCGGTATTCATGTCGATCAGATCAAAACCACCGTGTATGCGATTGCCGGGATGTTGGCCTCGTTAGCCGGCGTCCTGTATACGGCTCAGTATCGGCAGGGAAAAGCCGATGCTGGTGCAGGCGCTGAGCTCGATGCGATCGCCGCTGTAGTCATTGGTGGCACCAACCTGAGCGGCGGCCGCGGCTCAATGACGGGAACATTGGTCGGTGTCCTGATCTTCGGCTTTCTCGGGAATATCCTCCAGCTCAAGAATATCGACAGTAACACGCAGCTTGTCCTGAAAGGACTCATCATTTTGACCGCTGTCCTGCTCCAGGAAGGTCAAATCGCAGTCTGGTGGAAGCGGATTCGTACTCGTCTCACAAGGCCCGACGCGAGTTCGCTCGAACAACTGCGCAGGAGCCAAGAAGAACCCCAAACAGACCTCAAAAGCATCAAGAAATAAAACCTGTCCGGTGACCCCGCGAATGCGAGGCCGCCGGAACTCCAAGCAAATCCATAAATACACGTCGCGGTACCCCGAAAGCATTCGGGCTCGCCTCCCCCAAGAACCTAGTCAAAACCTCCAGTTACCCCTTATGAACAGAAGATCGTTCATCAAAACCACAGTAGTCGCGGCAGCGGCATCAACGGTTTTCAAGCCGTTCTACATCCGTGCAGAGTCAAAGAAGTACCGATTCGGCTTCTCCCAGGTTACCACAGTGGAACCGTGGCGAGTGCAGTTCAACAAAGAAATGATTAAAGAAGCGAGCAAACATCCGGAGCTCGATCTGATTATCACGGATGGCCAGGACAAAACTGAGAAACAGGTAGCTGATGTCGAGAACTTGATTCAGCAAGGGGTGGACGTGCCGCTGATTAGTCCAAAAGAGTCTGCCGGTTTGACCGGTGTGGTGCTCAAAGCAGTCGATGCGAAGATTCCTGTTATTGTGCTCGACCGTAACGTCGAGACCGACAAGTACACCCAGTTCATCGGCGGGGATAACGTCCTGATCGGACGCGAAGCAGGCAAGTACGCTGTTGAATTGCTCGGCGGCACCGGCAAAGCAAAAGGAAATCTGATCGAGCTGTGGGGCGGTATGGGGACACAGCCGGCGCATGACCGACACGACGGATTCTGGGAGTACAT
>JBPYFC010000077.1:0-3672 GCA_051984705.1 Chthoniobacterales bacterium
GCAACATTCGCTCAAGATCTTCCCTCATCTTTCCGAAGTGTGCGGTAGCGGTGAATAGAAACATCAACGCGAGTGCGTAGGTTGTCGCGGCCTGCCACGTGCTAAAAATCCCTACACCCAATGCCCCTAGGAGGCGAAAGAGCAGCATCCCGCCGAAGAGAACGACCAGGACAAGCATGAAAGAGAGAATACAAGATTCTAGTGGCTACTGACCAGCGGCTAGTAACTGGTCTTTCTTCTAGCTGGCCTTCGCCTTGTCTGTTTTCTTCAGCGATCCAAGGATCAACAAACCGGCCGCGATGCAGATGCAACTGTCAGCCACATTGAACGACGGCCAAGAGTATTGGCGGATATAGAAATAGAGGAAATCGGTGACAGCCCCACGCATGAGTCTATCGACCAGATTTCCTAGGATCCCGCTGACCAGTAGCGCAATTGAAATCTGTGTGAGCGTGGTAAGCCGCTTCCGATTGTCATTTGTTTGATGGTGACGAATCAAAATGAATGCCAGGAATACAAGGGCCCCGATCGCAAGCAGGATAAAGAAAAGATTATTGCCGGTGAGCATGCTGAACGCTGCGCCAGTATTCGATGCGTGAACTAAGCTAAAAAACCCTGGAATTATCGGAATCTCGCTTCCGTACCGGATCTCTTTCCGAACGAGCCATTTGGTGAGCTGATCCAGCACAAAGAGAGGTGCACCGAGGAAAAGCAAATATTTCATTCCTTGACCGACATTTCAGCTACAACCTCTGCACACCGGTCACAGAGCTCTGGATAATCTGAAATTGTTCCGACTGCCGGACGATGTCTCCAACAGCGCTCGCATTTCTTGTGTGACGTTTTTGTAACAATCGCGCTCGGTGCGGCATCTGTATTCGTGATCTGCAGATCGCTGAGGATGAGAAACTCTTCAACGTCGGCCAGCGGCAGCCGGTTCACGCGGTGATCTTTTGGCAAGTTAAGTTCTACGTGCGCTTCCAGAGTATTGCCAATCAGCTTTTGCTGGCGAGCAGTCTCGATCGACTGAGCGACAACTGAACGTACCTGTAGCAATGCTTCGACATCGTCGACCGCATTTTGATCGACACGCCCGGCGTCAAAGTCCGGAAACGACTCCAGATGTACCGAGGCGGTTTTTCCGAAGTAACCCCACGCTTCATCTGCGGTAAATACCAAAATCGGAGCGACTAAGCGAACCAGCGTATCAAAGATTTCGTGCATAGCCGTTTGTGTTGCCCGGCGCCGCGGCGATCGAGCGCCGTCGCAGTACATCCGATCTTTTGTGACATCGACGTAAAGGCTGCTGAGATCGACCGCGCAGAATTGGTTGATAGCGTGGTAAACCTTATGGAATTCGTACGCGTGGTACGCATCTTTGCAGGTTCGAACAAGCTGTTGAAGTCGCGAGAGGATCCATCGATCGACCAATGTGAGATTCGTGGTTTGATCTGTCTCCGACTGAAAATCGTACAAGTTACCTAGCAGGATCCGCAATGTGTTCCGAATCCGGCGATAAGTATCGGCCAATTGGTCAAACAGCTTTTCACCAAAAGGCACTTCGTCACCGTAGTTCACGCTTGAGACCCAGAGTCGAAGAATATCAGCGCCATGCTTGTTAACGTAGTGATCTGACTCGGTCGGCTTAGAGTAGTCGCCCTGCTGCGATTTCGAAATTTTTTGACGGCTGTCCAGATCAACAACGAAAGCATGGGTCAATACTTCTTTGTATGGCGCCTTTCCGTGCAGCGCGACGCTAGTTAGCAAGGAGGACTGGAACCACCCGCGATGTTGATCGGTCGCTTCGATATAAACATCAGCCGGCCAGGCTAACGCGGGATGATGGCGAAGCACAGCCTCATGGCTGACACCTGAATCGATCCATACATCCAAGGTATCGCTACGGCGCGACAAGCCCTCCGGAAGGTCAAGCTTGGCAGCGAGATCTGCGTCTGAAAGCTCATACCAGATATTCGTGCCGTTCTTTTCTACCAGGTCAGCCACCTTACGGATCCAAGTCGGATCAAGCACGGCTTTGCCGTTCTGATAAAAGGCCGGCAGCGGAACGCCCCAGGTACGTTGACGCGAGATGCACCAGTCCGGCCGGGATTCGACTGTCGCATAGATTCGGTTTCGCCCCCAATGCGGGAGCCACTCCACGGCGTCGATTTCTTTCAAAGCGATCTGCTTGATCCGATCGACTTTGATGAAGAATTGTTCAACCGCCCGAAAAATGATTGGAGTTTTCGAACGCCAGCAGTGCGGATAGGAGTGGTGATAGTCCTTCGCAGCTAACAATGCTCCCCGGTCGGCCAGCCGCTGAACCACGTCTTTGTTAGCAGCGAATACATATTTTCCTACCCATTCCGGAACACCGACTTCCTCTGTGAATCGACCGTGGTCGTCCACGGGAGAGAGCAGAGGGAGACCATATTTTAGCCCGATCTGGTAATCTTCGTCGCCATGCCCTGGCGCGGTGTGAACCAGGCCCGTTCCAGCGTCTAGAGTTACATGTTCACCAATCAAGATGGGCGATTCGCGATCCATGAACGGATGACGAGCTACCCATCCTGCGAGCTCTGTTCCAGTAAATGTGGCAAGCGGCTCTCCGACTGGTTCCCAACCGGTATCGTTTGAAAAAGCGCCGCGCAGATCTTTTGCCAGAAGCAGCGTCAATTGGTCTGGATACTCTGCATGGCGGAATTCCTGAATGATATACTGGAATTTCGGATCAACGGCGATTGCCAGGTTCGCCGGAAGCGTCCAAGGAGTCGTCGTCCAGATGGCTACCGAAGCCTTGCCGGCAAACGGCCCTGTCACTAGAGGAAATCCGACGTAGATGGACGGATCGGTCCGTTCTTTGTATTCGACCTCTGCTTCGGCCAAGGCTGTCTGTGCCCCAGTGCTCCAGAACACCGGTTTTTTGCTCAGATAAACCAGATCCTTTTCGACGATTGTCGCAAACGAGCGCAGTATCTCGGCTTCGTAGCCAGGATCGAGTGTCAGGTACGGATGATCCCAATCAGCGAAAACTCCAAGACGGCGAAACTGGGCGCGCTGGACGTCAATATATTTACGCGCATACGCTCCCGAGCGCTTACGCACCTCGAGCGGAGAGATTCCTTTCGATTCTTTGACGACCTTGTACTCGATCGGTAATCCGTGACAATCCCATCCCGGGATAAATGGGGCACGATAGCCGGCCATCGTGCGGCTTTTCACGATAAAGTCTTTGAGCACCTTATTCAGAGCTGTCCCCATGTGGACGTCTCCATTGGCAAACGGCGGGCCGTCATGAAAGACAAAAAGCGGATCGTTTTTCCGCGCCTCCTGAATCTGCTGGTACAAATTATCTTTCTCCCAGCGAGCAAGAATCTCCGGTTCCCGGCTGGTCAGGTTGGCCTTCATGGGAAACGCGGTCTTCGGCAGATTCAATGTGTCTTTGTAATTCACAGGAACCCCGAAGCTAGCCCGGATTTCGCACAATGCAAAACCTCGCCAAGACGCCAATAGGAGGGCTCTCACGCCAAGACGCCAACAGGAAGGACCTCACGCCAAGAAGCAAAGACGCAAAGAGTTTATAGGTTGGAAGAAAGAGGCAAGTTTTTGGCGACGAGTGACAGGACCATCCAGGTGCTGGGCGTGGCTCGGCAAGCTTCGCCCTGCCAATTG
>JBPYFC010000078.1:0-9234 GCA_051984705.1 Chthoniobacterales bacterium
GTCTATTGCCTCAGCAAAGGTTGTTGTGAGCAGCTCAGAAAAGCTAGAGTAGCGCCGGTTGTATTCGGCCACCTCGATGCCGATTTCCGGATCGAAGTCGCCCATATGGACATCGCCGCGCCATGTATCAATGCCAAAGCACCGCGTGGCTATGCGATGGTCGGCTGCCGACTGGCAGAACGTAAAATATGACTCGCCTTTCCAAACTCCGAGCTCGACGAAAACCTTCGGCCGGAATTCGCGCATGAGGTCATAGGCGAACGGCAAATGCATGCTCCAGTGGTCCCCAAAATACCGCTGGATGTACGGTCCGGTGTAGGTCGGTTCGTTGAGCTGCGCAAAGTTATTGTGCGCGTAGTCTGCAGTTTCGCCTTCGCGGACTGCTACATCACTCCGGCTCCTCCTCGATTTCCTGGGCCGTTTTCGCTGGTCTCTTTCTATGGATTGAGACTCGGCGTTTTGTCGCCGTGCAAATGCAACAGCATCGGCTTCGCTGCGGAAATAGTTACGCTTCCACTTGCCTGCCAATTTCGCGCGTACGACGAACTTATATTTCGGGTGCGCGTATGGCTTTACGCGAAACGTTGGCCTCGTCACGTGGAATCAATAGCTATTTGTAGCTATTTTACAAACATAACCCGTATGCGAATTCGACTGCTCAAGGCATTTTCCGCGCAGCCCTGAGTGCAGGATTTTTCCAACGGCCGCTACAACGCGGCTTGCGGCATTCCACCCTGGCGCCTGCGCGCGTACTGGTTCAAAAGTGGAAATTTATTAGTTCATTCAGTTGGACCAACAGATTGCCATTGCCACCTGCCGTTAACGTTCAAACCCTTCAAAGAACAGCACGAGGATCGCAACGGCAACATGTTCACCAATCAGAATTATCCTGAGGCGGGGGAATAGCATGGCTGGCTGCTTCAAAATGGCTCTCAACGGAGATTTAGTCCGTGAATTTGCGTCTCGCTCTGCATGTGCCTGCCGCTAGCAAGCCACATGGGATTTGCGAACCAATCAGCGGAAGACACATAGGACTAAAGTCCTATTGATTAAGGTTCAACCTGAGGTGTACGATGACTCTTTCCGGGCAGTGCGGCCCGAGAGTGGACAATCTGGCCGGATGGCGAACGGGAGCCAAAATCAAATTCCCGCTTTGATAAGGAATAAAACGATGAATGATGAACAAGCTCAGGCGATCGGAAATGAACTCAAACGCATCGCAGGGGATTTAAACCTCTCCGACGAACAAAAGACAAAGCTTCGCGAGCGCATGGCTTTTGCGGCCGGCCGGCTACATGAATACAAGAAGTCCCATCCGGATGTTACCCGGCAGGACGTCATCAACGCGCTCAGGTCTCACCGAACTGAGCTGCGCGAGGGGCTTGAGCGCTTCCTTACCCCAGAACAGTTAAAGAAATGGGATGCTGAAGTGGCCAAAGCGAAAGAGTTTCTGGGTCAACCTACGGCGTGAGTTGGTGACGATCGAAACGCAAAGTGGCTGGCGCGAAGCTTTCGCGCCGGCTACGTGGGCCGCGAGGCTCCTATCACGCGCAAGGGATTGATAGAAATGGTCGACAAAAGCCTTGAGGAAGAGCAAGCCCCGACGGTAGATGGACGTCTGGCGAGGGTTGTTCGGATCATTGTTGAGGAATACGACGGGGATGTGAAGGCATTTGTCGAATCGAACCGTTACAGAATAGAGGCGAATCGGAAGGCTGAGGCCGCGTCGGACCATAGCGACGAGGCGGCGTTGCGTAAATGCCCGTCCACGACAAGGATTATAGAGAGAATTTCGCGCGTTCATTATTCCTGACGGGAAAAATAACGCAGGAGGTCGCGTACGCCATGGGCCCGCGAATAAAAGAGCTTCGAGCCGCCAGCGGAGATCCGATAACTCTTTATATCGACAGCTCTGGAGGGTCATCTGCGGTAGCGGAGGGCATCCGTTTTTTAATCAAAGCCCCGGATCAGGACGGAAGAAGATGTCGATTAATTACGGTTGCGATAGGAACGGCAGCGAGCGCAGCAGCGGATCTGTTGGCGCTGGGAGATTATGCCATCGCGGAACCTCAAGCTGATATTCTTTATCACGGGTCCAGACAGGCGTTCGAGCAGGTACTGACCTTCGAGGGCGCAACCTCGGTGGCGGCCAATCTGCAGGAAGCCAACGAAAGGCTTGCGCTTCGCCTGGCGCGTTCTTCGTTCCAAAGGATCATCTGGCGCGTGGTCCAGTTGAAGGATGCGATCGCGAAATTTCGGGATGGACCGGAAGGGCTGGAAGACTTGGTCGAGGCTTGGACGGCCAAATTCAAGCCGGAAAATGCGATGCTGCTGAGAGAGGCGATTGCAAAGCAAAAATCACTGCAAGAGGTCAAAGCTGCAGCCGATAATTACTTGAAGAGGCGCAAGAACGTTGCGCAGTGGCCAATTAAGCAATTGGAGCCAGAGTTAGTGCGGGCCATCGTGGACTACAGAAGTAGACTGCATAAGGAAGATGAATGGCTTTTGAGTCGCACGGGAATGCGCGAAGTAGCGAGCGACTTCAATCTCATCCATGATTACGTTTCGCAAACGAAGGACTTGGATGCTCTTCTGGAGGTTTATGGCAGCCTATTTCTGAGCCAGGAGCAGAGCGCCGAACTCAAAAACAAAAGCGAAGAAGAGCACAAAGTTTATCTAGAAAGCCATGCGGCAGACAAGCTGGAGGTCTTATGGTATTTCGTCGTTTCATTGTGTCGCTTGCTGCAAACGAAGGATTACCACCTAACACCGGAAGAGGCATATTGGCTCGGGGTGGTTGACGAGGTCACTGGATCCGGCCTACAAAGTGACAGGGAGATGATTGAAATGATTCTGTCGACGGAGTCGGCAACGCGCAAGCCATGATGGATTGATCTTTGTACGGACGAACTTTGCGCGGACGAACTGCGTAAATGTGTACGCTCATAAACCGCGTGGAGGTCCCTCTAAAAGCATAGGACTAAGGTCTCATCAGCGAAACCGCCTGCAACGCTGTCAAACCTCAAAAGGAAAGCTGCTTATGAAAACGAGAAAAAGCCGCGTTCTGGCAAAATCAACTCTGACCCTTACACAAAGCGGACTATTGGCAGTGTTGCTGCAGCGCCAGCACGACAAAGTGATCGAGTTAGCCGAGCGTCGCGCGCACCAAGGACAGATGCGTACCACCTTCTCGAGCGCTCTCACTTGGCTATTAGCGCGTGCTCGCGCCGCCAAGTCTGGTCGACCATTCCGCCGAGGCATTGGAGGAACCCTTGCGAGACATCCCTGAATCCTTGACAAGGAGGGCCATGTCTCACCAAATTCATACGTTCACCGAGCTCCGGCAACAGATTCACGCCGACCTGCGGCTGCAACATCCCGACTGGGTGCAACCAAATGGCGAGTCGCCCATTTGTGATTCTTACGAGGCGCGCCTCGTCGAACTGATCGATGCCTTGACGGGAACGCACGTAGAACGTGTCCAGGAATCGCAGCCGATATAGCGAACGATCCTTAACTCGCGGATGCAGGATTTGCGGATGCTCCAAAGAATTGGTATTTGCTCCACGACGGAGGTTTAATCCGTTGGAATGGATAGCTATTTTTTCGCTTGGTTCGATCCGCAGGATTCGAACTGCCGATTCGACACGCTCGATTTGAAACGATGGATTGAGAATCCGTCGAGATGGCTGCATGTCACCGAAAAACCGAATCGAGGTTCGTGACTTCAATGATCGGTTCGGTCAGTTTTTTCATGAAGCCGGTCGGCGCTGGAAAATTCATCACCGCTGTGCGTGGTGCGCTGAATCGCGTCTGAGTCTTTACTTCTTTCCTTCTGGCTTCTAACCTGCCGTCGCGTAGGACTTTGGTCTTATAGACGAGTTTTCTTCGGCCGTGTGAATCTAAGGGTCGTATGTCCTTTGTCGGATGCAGCCGTGCATTGCGGACGAGCCCCTTCAAACTCGTTGGACGCAATATGTCTCTTTCACTGGGTCCCATTCGCGGACCGTTTCAATCAAACAAGCGCGAACAAAACAAGAAACCAAACTCATGAACATCGTCAGCCTCATTATTCAACTAATCAGCGGTGCGGTCGGGGGCAACGTGGCGGGGGCAGCCATGAAAGAAAACAGTCTGGGTACCTTGGGAAATTCCATCGCCGGAATCATCGGCGGCGGCCTCGGGGGGACGCTCCTTCAGGCCGTATTAGGCGGCGCTGCCGCTGGCGGCGGTTCGCTGGATCTGACAACTATCCTAAGCAATGTCGCCGGCGGCGGAGTCGGCGGAGCAATCCTCATGGCCATTATCGGCATTATCAAGAACCAGATGGCGAAAAAGTAACAAGATGGCGATGTGATTTACATATAATCACTTCAAAAAAAGGAACCGCACTTTTCACTCTATGTTCGCGCCTCCTGGCCGAACGGACCCATATCCTCGACCGCACTTGGAAACGGCCGAATGTCGGAAAAGTGAAGTAACCGTTCGGACAGAAACTACACCTCATCGCGATGGCGAACAATCTCACTACCGAGGGACAAAAGTTGGAGCAGGCACGGTTGGGCGTCGAGCCTTGGAAGAAATGGGGGCCGTACCTGGCTGAACGGCAATGGGGTACCGTGCGCGAGGATTATAGCGACAATGGCAACGCCTGGGATTATTTCAGTCACGATCAGGCGCGCTCCCGTGCTTATCGCTGGGGCGAGGACGGACTGGCAGGAATTTCAGACGACAAACAGTTTCTCTGTTTCGCACTGGCACTGTGGAACGGGAAAGATCCAATTCTGAAAGAGCGACTGTTCGGACTGACGAACAGCGAAGGGAATCACGGCGAAGACGTGAAGGAATACTACTTCTATCTCGACAGCACGCCTACGCATTCGTACATGAAGTATCTGTACAAGTATCCGCAGTCAGCATTTCCCTATGACGATCTCGTCACAACTAATCGGCGGCGCAGCCGGCGCGAATTTGAGTATGAGCTACTCGATGCCGGTGTCTTCAACGATGATCGCTATTTCGATCTGTTCGTCGAATACGCGAAACACGGGCCGGAAGACCTGTTAATTCAAATTACGATTTGCAATCGCGCGCTGGAAGCAGCTTCGCTGCACGTACTGCCGACATTGTGGTTTCGGAACACTTGGTCGTGGTCTACGGATGTCTTAACGAAACCCGTGATGCGGCAGATCGATGACCACGCGATCTCGGCGGTCCATCAAGAGTTGGGGGAACGGTTTCTGCACGCTGAGGAAGTCGACTCGTGGTTGTTCACCGAGAACGAAACGAATAACGAGCGGATTTTCCAGACGGCAAATACGTCGCGTTACGTGAAGGACAGCATAAACAATTACCTGGTTCATGACCAGGCCGATGCAATCAATCCCGCACGAACGGGCACAAAAGCTTCGGCGCATTATCCGCTGAACGTGCCTGCTGGCAGTAGTCGTGTGATCCGACTGAGACTGACACCCGCGAAATTGTCTTATGGCGAGGCGTTTGGACCGGAGTTTCAAATAGTCTTGCAAGCGCGCCTGGGCGAAGCCGACGAGTTCTACGCTAAAATAATTCCGCCGTCGGTAACTCCGGATGAGAATCTCGTCATGCGCCAAGCCTTCGCTGGAATGCTGTGGAGCAAGCAGTTCTATTACTATCCGGTAGCGAAATGGCTGAATGACACTGTCCTGCCGCCTGATTGCTCGCGGCGGGTCGCATTGCGCAATACGGCGTGGTTCCATCTCGAAAGCGCCGATATCGTGTCTATGCCGGACAAATTGGAATACCCATGGTTCGCGGCCTGGGACCTCGCCTTTCACTGCATGACTCTGGCTCGCGTAGACATTGATTTTGCGAAAGAGCAACTGCGCCTCCTGACCAAGCAGGTCTATTTGCATCCGAACGGACAAATCCCTGCTTATGAGTGGAACTTCAGCGACGTTAATCCACCGGTGCATGCCAAGGCCATTTGGGAGATCTACCGATTGGAGAAATCGTATCGCGGCAAAGGGGACCTCGAGTTTTTAAAGGCGCTCTTTCACAAGCTGCTGATGAACTTCACCTGGTGGGTAAATCGCAAGGACGCCCAGGGCAACAATGTGTTCGAGGGAGGATTCCTTGGGCTGGACAACATCGGGGTGTTCGACCGCAGCGCCCAGTTACCGACCGGCGGCACAATCGAGCAGGCTGACGGCACCAGTTGGATGGCAATGTTTTGCCTCGACATGATGACCATCGCGCTTGAGTTGGCGCTGCACGATCCTTCCTACGAAGAGCTCGCCTGCAAGTTCTTCGAACATTTTGTCTACATCGCGATCGCCATGGATCGCATCGGCATCAACAACGACGAATTATGGGATGAAGACGATGGTTTCTTTTATGACGTGCTGCGTCTGCCGAATGGCGATTCGATGCGCCTTAAGGTGCGCTCCATGGTTGGCTTAATACCACTCTTTGCCACTGCGATATTCGATGACGAAATTTTCGAGAAACTTCCGGCGTTCTACGAGCGCGCGAAATACTTTGCGCGAGAGCATTCGGGGTTGATGGCGCAAATCAATAACCCGATTGAAGAAGGCATCGGTGGGCGACACCTTCTCGCGCCGTACAACCCCGGCAAGCTGCGCCGCATTCTTGCCCGCATGCTCGACGAGTCAGAATTTCTTAGTAGCTACGGTATTCGCGCGCTCTCTCGTTATCACGCGGAACATCCATACCACTTCGACATTGCAGGTCAAAGTTACCGAGTCGACTACGAGCCCGCCGAGTCCTCCACAGGTCTATTCGGTGGCAATTCCAACTGGCGCGGACCAATCTGGATGCCAGTGAATGTCTTGTTAGTGCAATCGCTACGGAAACTTTATTCCTATTACGGAAATGATTTCAAAATCGAGTGCCCGACCGGTTCCGGCCAATTTATGACGCTATGGGAAGCGGCGAATGATCTTGCGCGCCGTCTTTCCAATATTTTCCTGCGCAATCAAAATGGGCAGCGGCCAGTCTATGGCAATACGGCAAAGTTCCAGAACGATCCCAACTGGCGTAATCTGATTTTGTTCTACGAATATTTCCACGGTGACAATGGAGCGGGCATCGGCGCCAGTCATCAGACCGGTTGGACTGGATTGGTCGCATGGTCGATCAAGTCGCTCGCAGTGCTTAATCCCAAGGAAGTGCTGGAAGAAGGTTTTGATGCGGTCGCCATGACGATGCGAAACTTGGAGAGAGGGTCAGCTTCGAGGTAATAAGATGGTGCAGCAGTTCTATTTCAACGAAAACAATTGGAACAATATGGATTATTCCGAAGCGCTGAGACATTCTTCGTTAATGGCGAATGGCACATCGCGCTGCGCCTTGGGCCGTGAGCTTTTGAGGCTTTAATATTCAAGCCGTGTTGTTGGATTGATTTGCTTGGCAAGACATAAACAGTCCGATACAACTCAATTACTATGGCTATTATTTGGACTATTATTGTTGGTCTAGTCGTCGGTGCAGTTGCGAAATTGTTGATGCCAGGAAAAGATCCCGGTGGTTTCATCGTTACGATCCTGCTCGGCATCGCCGGCGCGTTCGTAGCGAGCTACCTTGGCCAAGCCTTGGGCTGGTACAAGCCCGGACAGACAGCAGGCTTTATCATGTCTGTTGTCGGCGCCATGATCTTGTTGCTGCTATATCGACTGATATTCAAGCGTAAGACGTGAGCTTGCACCGCGTGTGGTAGCAATGCCCGGCGCGGCGAGTACCGATCCGTACGATTAGGCGTCAGACGCAAACGTCGTAGCGAGGAAAAGCAGCCGTGACGAAGATTCCACTACGAACCGCTTTTGCGAAGCAGCCGCAAATTTCAGAAATCCGTTTCTAGACTTCTGTCACACTTGGCAACCGCTACATAGCGGCGCGCTTGTCGTTCGTCGACAGGTGCGTGGACTCTCGTTCATATCCCCCTAAGGGGTGTAGGACTAAGGTCCAATAAACGGATGTAGGGGAGCACTGTTAAAGTCATTATTTACTCAGTATCCAGGAGGTTCGTGGAGATGAGTTTTCGTATCAGAGACTTGGGTCTTCGTAGTCCCTACGACAAAACAGGCGGCTTGGTGTATTTCGGTCGAATGCTGGACAAAATCCGCAGCCATGCCAGAAGCGAATTACCTGACGCGTACGTAGTAAACCTCGGAAAAGGTTTCGACGAAAAATGTACCACCTTCCTCCGAGTTAGTTACGAGCTAGTAGTTGAGTACGTACATGCGGGCCTCCCAGACGAGGCGATTTTGGAATCCTGTTTTGCGATGGGACGCCAACCGTCTGAAGCCGAAATTTACATGTGGAACGAATTTATGCGCAAACGAGGCTGGCATGATGAAGTTTCCGAGATGCTGGAAGGCCAAAAAAAAAGGGAAGCCATGCTTTCCAGGTCGGAGATTCAAACAATGTTTCAATTCATGGATGCTGATGAAGGGCGCTTGGTAAATGATCACTACACAAAGACGTTTCCCGTACGTAAGCGAATTGCTATACCCGCTAAGCAATGGCCTGCCCGGCCAGAGGATAAAGACACGCTCGACGCCTCTAGAAGCGTGGGCTCACCAATAGAACAGCGGCGATTAATCGTCTAACCAATCGCTGCGGCCAACCGCACTCCGTTTCTTTCAGGCGGGCTTACGGTATTTAGTTTAGAGTCGCAATACTCTCGCGAAAGCCTGCATCTTCCGGTCCGCCAACACTGTAGGATTCGAACTGCCGATTCGACGCAAACGCAGAGCGCTAGTCAGTCATCTGCTTATAAGATCAGTCTCTTAAAATCTTTGATGTTAATCTCCGCAGTTTCGGCCAATCTTTGCTTCTGAGCATTAGGCCGCGACACCGGGGATGCCCGCACTTGCAAGGTCCAAATTCTTCGCCGAGATCGTAGTTGTAGTCGATTAAGAGCTCTTCGCCCTGTTCGATCGGTCGGATACTGGTCAACCATAGGCCACCTTGCTTCTTTTTGATTGCGCAATTGGGATAACAGCCGTGGTTGACGTGACCTGCCGGACTCCACTGTGGTCGGGCGTCCATGTCGTGGTTGGCATCGAACTTGATAACATGGTTCGCGCCGCGCAGTAACATAATTGCGCCTTCGTCCCACGGAATAATGCGGCCTTTAAACTCGATGATCGGCGTGGCTGTCTTGATGGGTAACGCAGCAAACAATCCGACGCCGTTAATCGGCGATCGTCGCTTCTGCCATAGCTTTTGTCG
>JBPYFC010000079.1:0-6159 GCA_051984705.1 Chthoniobacterales bacterium
AACATGTTGCCGTTGCGATCCTCGTGCTGTTCTTTGAAGGGTTTGAACGTTAACGGCAGGTGGCAATGGCAATCTGTTGGTCCAACTGAATGAACTAATAAATTTCCACTTTTGAACCAGTACGCCCGCTGGCGCGAGGGTGGAATGTCGCAAGCCGCTTTGTAGCGGCCGCTGGAAAATCCTGCACTCAGGGCTGCGCGGAAAACGCCTTGAGCAGTCGAATTCGCATACGGGTTATGTTTGTAAAATAGCTACAAATAGCTATTGGTTCCACGTGACGAGGCCAACGTTTCGCGTAAAGCCATACGCGCATCCAAAATATAAGTTCGTCGTACGCGCGAAATTGGCAGGCAAGTGGAAGCGTAACTATTTCCGAAGCGAAGCCGATGCCGTTGCATTTGCACGGCGACGAAACGCCGAGTCCCAATCCATAGAAAGAGACCGGCGAAAACGGCCCAGGAACAGAGCGAAATGGAGGAGGAGCCGGAGTGGTGTAGCAGTCCGCGAAGGCAAAACCGCAGACTACGCGGACAATAACTTTGCGCAGCTCAACGAACCGACCTACATCGGACCGTACATCCAGCGATATTTTGGGGACCACTGGAGCATGCACTTGCCGTTCGCCTATGATCTCATGCGCGAATTCCGGCCGAAGGTTTTCGTCGAGCTCGGAGTTTGGAAAGGCGAGTCATATTTTACGTTCTGCCAGTCGGCTGCCGACCATCGCATAGCTACGCGGTGCTTTGGCATTGATACATGGCGCGGCGATGTCCATATGGGCGACTTCGATCCGGAAATCGGCATCGAGGTGGCCGAATACAACTGGCGCTACTCTAGCTTTTCTAAGCTGCTCACAACAACCTTCGCTGAGGCAATAAACCAATTTGCCGACGGGACAATCGACCTTCTGCATCTCGATGGAACGCACACTTATGAGGATGTGAAGCAGGATTTCGAAGCGTGGTTACCAAAAGTATCGGCGCAGGGCATCGTTCTTTTCCACGATGTGATGGTGCATGACCGAGGGTTTGGCGTCTGGCGTCTGTGGGAAGCGATTGCGAAGCCGGGTCAGTCTTTTCTGTTCGAGTTCGGATACGGTTTGGGGATCTGGAAGAAAATACCGGCAATCAAGAGCGATTCAGCTTGGCTGCGCAGCCTTTTCGAGGCCAACCGCGTGGAGCAAAGACGGATCAATGCTTACTACGTTACAGCAACCACAGCACTCGCACTCTGGCAGAAGACCCAAGATCCAAAAAATCGCGACGAAATGGCCAAGTCACTTCCCGTCCAGGTGTTTGTCGACAACGGAGGCAGATTTAGCGAGACATCATCAGTGACCGCCGAATTGGTCCCGGGGCGGTGGCAGAGTATTCGATTCGATCATCTCGAGAAGCTTGGACCAACACCTCGAGGACGCATCCGACTGGATCCGGTGAACTGCCCGGCCTTCGTCAATATTTCTTCGATACATCTAATCGCAGATTCTGACAGGCGTGTATTTTACAGCGCCTCATCAGCCGCTGATTTTGCGCAAATTGATGTTTCCGAAGGCGTGTTGAAGCATGACATAGACGGCATTTTGGCGCTGGTAGCGACTGATAGTGATCCGCAGATTTTCCTCCCGGAGCTAGATTTTCCAAGCGATGATAGTTGGCACCTTGAAATTGAGCTCGAGGTTCATACCGCGCCGTCGAACATTATCTTTCGCCAGAATGAGACCTTCGCCGAACTTCATAGGTCCCTCGAAGCTAGTCAGGCCGAGGTGGGACGGCTCGTGGCGCAATGTCAAACCGCGGAACTTCAAATCCAAGCGCAGGCGAAGCTCGACAGAGAACAAATTGCCTTCATTGGAAGTCTTGAACAACAGAAGCGGGACCTCCAGGCAGAACTGTACAAAAGCAAGAACGCTCTTGAGCAGATGAAGCGCAACGCCGAGGCGGAATTGTACAGAAGCAAGAACGCCCTTGAGCAGAGCTACGAAGAAGCAACGCGGCTTTCAAACGTGGTGCAGAATCAAAAGTCGCTGCAAGAGCGCCTCGACGACTTATCGACGCGAATCGCGGCGGTTCGCAATGCTTTGAAACCGGGCAAATCTGCAGTCGGCACACTGTTCGATTCAATTGATAAGGAGATCACGCAGATCCGTCACCGTTCGGTGTGGTGGAAGTTAGGCATGGCAATCTGCCGACTGTTTCCAAAGACACATCCTGCCCGCGACTTTTTCCCGGATCGGAAGGAAATGGCGCGCGAACTGAAACGCGCGTTGCAGGAGACACGCCGCGCACTTTTTTCCAAGAAGGCGTCGGCGGGAAAGATCGCCGTTGGGCTTGCGCGACTGCTCGAACTCCAGCGCCGTACGCGCGAACTATTCATCTCCCTGCGATTCGCGAATAGGATTCGATTCTATCGCTGGGGCGATGCAACTGGCTCGACAGTGGCAGGTGTTTCAAACATGACCAAAAGCCCCGGTTGGCCGCTTCGGTCACAAACTAACAGCGCGGTTTTAGTGTCGCCAGGCAGCCGCGTGGCCCACGTCTTCGACGCCGCTTGGTATCTCAGAGAATATCCGGACGTTGCCGCCCAAGGCGTTAACCCGCTGGAACACTACATGGAACGCGGTGCGAAGGAAGGCCGCAATCCTCATCCGCTGTTCGATACCAGCTGGTATCTAGCAAAAAATCCCGACGTTCGCAGCGCAAGCTTGAATCCATTTGAGCATTATATTGAAACGGGCGGCCGCGAGGGGCGGGATCCGCATCCCATTTTCTCCTCAAAATGGTATCTCGAACAGTATCCAGATGTAGCCGACGCAGGATTGAACCCGCTCGTTGACTACATTACCCACGGGGCACGAGAACGTCGGTCGCCCCATCCCATGTTCAATGCGCGTTTCTATGCGGAAAAATATCCGGAGGCAGCGGACGAGTCCCAGGACCTCTTGCAGCATTATTTAACAGTCGGTTGGAAAAAGGGGTTTAAGCCTAGCCCGAAGTTCGATCCGGAGTTTTATCTTCGCACATACTCAGACGTGGCCGAGGTAGGAATGGAACCACTGACTCATTTCGTCCTCCAAGGCCGCGCCGAAGAACGAGTTCCCCGTGCCCAAGATCTTATCTTCGAGCCCTATTGCTCCAGTTTTGAGATCTCCCATGAGCCTGCTCCTATGACGGGGCCAATCACGGCTGAAGTTAAAGCAATCGCGTTTTATCTCCCTCAGTTTCACGCGATTCCACAAAACGACGAATGGTGGGGTAAAGGATTTACTGAGTGGACCAATGTGCGTGAGGGAAGCCCTAATTTCGAGAGCCATTATCAACCGCATGTTCCGTCTGTGCTTGGATACTATGACTTGCGCGATCCGAGTGTGCTGGAAAAACAAGCAAAGTTGGCCGCGAGTTACGGGATCTACGGCTTTTGCTTTCATTACTACTGGTTTGCCGGAACAGTCCTACTGGATCTTCCCCTCCAGCAAATCATGACGGATCTAAATTTTCCGTTCTGCATTTCTTGGGCAAATGAAAATTGGACGCGGCGTTGGGATGGTAAAGAGCAGGACATTCTGATTTCACAGCAGTACTCTCCCAAAGACGATCTGGCTTTCATCCGCAAAATTGAACCGATTCTGCTCCATAAGAATTATATTCGGATAAAAGGTAAGCCCTTCCTGGCAGTGTATCGGCCATCATTGTTGCCTGACCCTGTGGCTACAACCTCGCGTTGGCGGAACTACTTTCGTGAATGCGGTCACGGGGAGTTACACTTGGCAATGGTGCGCAGTTTCAATGATCAAACACCACCCGAGTCCTACGGCTTCGATGCCGCGATCCAGTTTCCTCCTCATTGCCCTGTTAACGCGGTCACGTCCTTGATTCCTGACAAGAGCGAACTTTTTGCCGGCGTAGTGTTCGATTACACAGAGCTTAAGAAAATCGCGCTCAATCAGCTCAAGGCGCCACAGGCCAAGGCAAAGATGTATCCGGGAGTAATGCCTTCGTGGGATAACACTGCCAGGCGTCGCGGAAAGGCGACTGTGTGGGTGAATTCATGTCCTGAGTCCTACTATGAATGGCTTTCTGCGGTCGTAGCTACTTCCGCCGTGAAACCCGTCGATGAAAGACTAATCTTCATCAACGCCTGGAACGAGTGGGGAGAAGGATGTCATCTGGAGCCTGATGAGCGGTTCGGCTTTGGTTGGCTTAACGCTACATCCCTCGCTTTACGCGAACCGCTCCAGTTTTCGCAGGAAAACGATCCTTCTTATATCATCCCGCGAGCCGAACAATGTATAGAGGTGCCCCCTCTATCCGACACCGTGCGATTAACTATCTCGGTGTTGTTTTATCATCGCGACGATTTGATTCCCTCGTTCATGCAGAGCATTCTTACGCAGATCCGCGCAGCTAAGTCCCGCGGTGACATCTGCTGCGAGCTGTACCTTGCCTTCAACTACACAGCCGCGCCTCAAGTACATGCAAACATCAGGAGTCTCATCAACTCTGTTTTCCCTGAAGGCGCAGACGACATTTACATCCGCGAAAACGGTTTCAACATAGGGTTCGGCGCCGGCCATAACGCCATCTTTCAGGAAAGCGAGTCTGACCTTTTCCTCATGTTGAATAGTGATGTCCGCGTCCTGAAGGAGAATTGGCTGGAAGTTCTCGTCGACAGATTCCGCGAGAGCGATGCAGCTCTAATTGGCCTCGCCGAGGGTGCCTCGAGATTGCGGGAAGACGGCTGCGGTGTCCCGATTGAGCGACCGACTGAGGAATTTGATTTCGTCGATGGCTCTGTCCTCGCAGTCCGCTCCGAGTTGGCACGGCGTTACGGGCTCTTTTCGGGTGCATTCGATTACTTTTACTTTGAAGACGCTGATCTATGCCTCCGTTATCGGCAGATGGGTCTGCGTCTGGAACTATTGGAAGTTCCGTGCAAACATGACCGAAGTTCAAGCTCGCGCCTTCTCCCTCAGTACGCGGTCGAAGGGGTGCTCAATCGCAACAGGGCACGTTTTTTTGACCGATGGGGTAGTTATCTCGACACGAGGAAGTTGCCGAACAGACTCGGGCTTCGCTTTCTCAACGTCGATCGGCAATTGCAATGCGCCAGTTTGCCGGCGCTCTTCGCGCTACTCTTTGATCATCCGACAGCTACGTTAGATTTATTCGGGCTGCACGAACAACTCGTGCCAATTTTTAAGCACCCGCGCATTCGGCTCATTCCGTTTTGGAAGACATTTCAGAAAAACGACTATTTGCGCTACTACGAGATCGAACACAACGCCTCGGCTGATCAACCCCTGACAGTGGAAGTCGCAAACGTCATTGGTTGCGTGCCACATTTCGAAGCAGCGCGCGCCCATCTGAAGTCGATGGTTTTTGATAAGGCGAAGCTGACCTCTTCCGGCACCGCACTTTTATACGTCGCTCGCAAAGAGTCTCTGTTCGACGGCCGACAACCAACCCCAAAGTGTTACGTGGCGACGGCGGAATTCCTCTCTCGCCGCGGCTTTCAAATTCGGCTTTGGACCGAACTGGGAACCTTTGAACTAGAGAAACTTCCCGTAAAGGTGCCTTGTAAGCATGCGGCAACGGCGTCCAGCTTGCAGCTACTTAATGATATAGCCGAATCGGAGCTTGTCGTATCTAGCGATAACTGGATTTCAGAACTCAGCCAGTTACTGAACAAAAAGACGTTTCTCTGGCTCGGCGCGACCGCCCCTGAGCACGCACTTTGGAACTTGGAGCAAGCGGGATTTTTCGTTGATCGTGCTCTTTCCTGTTTGGGTTGCTATCACTCCTTCGGACGGAATAATCACAACACCTGTTTGCGGGGTGACATGGCCTGCATGCGTCAAGAACTGACTGTGCCCTTCATCGCTGCGTTGGAACGATTTTTGGATGGCACCCCTGTCGCAGCCGCCGATATCCTGACAGAGCGTCGGCTTTCAGGGCGAGAACGATCGATTCCGTCGGCACGTTTGTCACTTGAACGCTGGCCCCGCAGCGCCGCCGCCTCAGTCTTGGTTCTAATACCCGTCAGTCCTTCCTTGGATCAACGCGCAACTCAGTGTGCGGAGCGACTTGCCCGGAGAGCGACCGAGGGAATTCGAGGCTGTCGGATTGTTCTTGATGATACCGGCGCAGCGCCACCCAGGGGATG
>JBPYFC010000080.1:0-6590 GCA_051984705.1 Chthoniobacterales bacterium
GCAAGGTGATGCTAAAGCAAGGCAAAGGCAGCATCATCAACACCGCCTCGATGTCCGGAATCATCTCCAACACGCCGCAGCCGCAATCGGCATATAACGCTTCAAAGGCAGCCGTGATCATGCTCACCAAATCACTTGCGGGCGAATGGGCTAGTCGCGGGGTTCGTGTAAACGCAATTGCTCCAGGATATATCGGCACCGAAATGACAAAGATCGGAATGTCGAATGAGAGCTGGTACAAAGTCTGGAAGGAAATGACTCCGATGGGACGTGTCGGGGAGCCGCGAGAAGTTGCCGCCCCTGTCGTCTTTTTAGCTTCAGATGCAAGCAGCTATTTCACCGGAAGCGTGCTGACCGTGGATGGCGGGTATACTTGCTGGTAGGAGGAGCGTCCGCCTTCGTCCGGCCAAGGCCGGACTAAGGCGCGACAAGTTTTCGCGTTTTCGCCTTCCGTGTCCGGTTCCGAGAAGGAATCGAACAGAAGGTCGCGGAGACTTTAAAAAGGAATCCTTTTCTTTTGTTTCCTTAGCGACCTTCTGTTCGGATTTTTGTTCGTAAACGTGATTTAAAAATCGAACTTGTCGATATTGTCCTTATTGAAAATAAAAGGTGGTCCGAGCAGGATTTGGCTGCCTTTGATCACCTTTAGTTTTCCGAGGCGGCCAGCTTCGAGCTCGGTAGCGCCGGGCTTGATCTTACCGTCGACAACAGCTCGCATCGCATAAATCGCGGCATACCCAAGGTCCACCGGGTTCCACAGCACGACCGACTTCACGCAACCCGACTTTACAAACGGCTTCATCTGGTTCGGCGTGGAAAGCCCGGTAACCGCGATCTTACCGATCAGGTTAGCCTGTGTAATTGCATCAGCCGCTCCCGGGAAAGCAACGCTCGACAAGCCGATGATTCCTTTCACGTTCGGGTACGCTTTGACGATTTGACCGGTGGCTTTGAACGCCAGCTGCTGGTCTTCCTCAGAGGGTAGGATTGTTACAATGTTTAATTTCAGTCCCTGCGCCGCGATGTACTTTTTCATCTCTGCGATCCACTCATTTTGGTTGGGCGCGGTGAGCGAGCTGGTAACAATGGCGATGTCGGCGTCTTTACCGACTTCAGCCACCATTGAATCGATTAACGCTTTTGCGATGCCGTCCGGCGTCGCTTGCTGCACGAACCATTCGCGCGCGTCGGGTTGCGACTCGGCATCATAACCGACGACGCGAATACCCGCTTTGAGCGCCTTCCGGAGCACCGGCGAAATGGCAACCGGATCATTAGAGGCGAACAAAATGCCGTCGACACCACGCGAGATGGCGTTGTCGATAAACTCAATCTGCTTCTGAATTGCGGCTTCGGTTGGAGCGTCGGTCGCAACTTCGGTAGGAAGACCGTTCTTGGTCAGTTCGGCCGCTGCTTCCGCCTGCCCTTTAGTGGTCGCCGCGAAATAGCCAATCCCGATCAGCTTTGGAACGTCTGCCAGCACAATCTTTTTGCCTTTGAGATCTTTGGGGTTGGTTGGCTGACCGCCGTCGTACGTAGTATCCGCGCCATACGCGGAGATGCACAAGACCAAAACCGACGGCAAGAGCCATCGGATGAGAGAGTTGGTTTGCTTCATGTTTTTTCTTTCGTTGATTTGGAGAAGCTCCCTTTTGTCAGGAAATGCTTCTCCAAAAATTGGTTCAGCAGAATGGAAAGGATCAGCACCGTTCCGATTAAAACGACCGTGGCGTCGCCACGAAGGCCAGCAAGCTGTAAACCGTTCTTCAAAAGTTGAATCGTAACGACGCCCAAGGCGGTGCCGAGGATGGTCCCACGACCTCCGAAAATGCTGGTACCGCCAAAGACAACCGCCGCAATCACATCGAGTTCTAAGCCAGTTGCTGCATCAGCTCGCGTGCTGGTAACCCGGGAGGTAAAAATGAACCCGGCAATACCCGCCATCAGGCCGCTGAAAGTGTACGCAATCATTTTAATGCGACCCACTCGCAAACCGGCAAATCGGGCGGCCGTCTCATTGTTGCCGATCGCATAGATACAACGCCCGAGCGGAGTTTTTCCCAGGACCAAAGCGCTGACGATCACCACGATCACGAGCAGATAAAGTTGGACAGGCAGCCCTAAAATATTGCCGCTTCCCCAGAACGAGAAAAAGTCCGGGAACCCGTGGACTGATCGAGACTGGCTGATACCGAACGAAAGCCCTCGATAGATAGCCAGTGTTGCCAGCGTCACAATCAATGGTGGCACGCCCAAATACACGATGAGGAATCCGTTCAGCAAGCCGGCCAGTCCGCCGCCAACGATTGCAACGAGGACTGCGAGCCAGAGGGGAATGCCAAACGTTTGCCACGAAAACCCAAGCAAAACAGCGCTAAGCGCCAACATCGATCCTACGGAGAGATCGATCCCGCCAAGGACGATAACAAACGTCATCGGAACGGCCAGTAGCGCAACTTCACACAGAAAACGGGTCTGATTCAGCAGGTTCGAAGAAGTGAGGAATCGATCGGACCCAAATGAAAGCAGAACGACTGCGACCAGCAGGACGAAGATCAGTATCCCCTCCTGAAGAGTCAGCCCCCATAAAAAGCGCGGCGATGCGGCCTCCCCACCGCCACCAGACGCTACGATTCCTGCCGTGTGAGTGGTTCTTCTCCGGCGGAATACATCAAGCAAAATAGTCAGCAGAATCAATGCTCCTTGAACCGTCTGAAACCACTCCGCGCGAATCCGCATAAACACGAGTGCAGTACCGATTGTCTGGAGAAGAATGGCACCCAGTACTGCTCCAATCACAGTTCCGGTACCGCCCAGAATGCTGACCCCGCCAATCACTGTCGCAGTGATTACAGTCAGTTCCAGGCCAGGTGCAACGTTGGATTGAATCGAGGTAAAGTTCGTGGCGTACAAGATCGCCGAGACACCCACCAGAATGCCGTTGAGCACAAAGACGCGCAGCGTAACCTTGCGTTCGGAAATCCCGGACAACCGCGCCGCTTCGGCATTTCCGCCGACCGCATACAGCTCTCTTCCGGCCGCAAAAAACTTAAGCCAGATTGCAAATACCACGGTGAAGAACAGAAGTCCGCAGATGGGAACAGGGACACCCAGGAGACTCTGACGACTGAGACCAAATCCTGGTGGCAGTCCATAAATCCAAGCTCCACCGGTTGCCAAAATGAGTCCCCCTTTCAGGATGCTGGCCATCCCGAGCGTCGTCACAATCGCTGGAATACGTCCATAGGCAACCAGCAGACCATTTAGGAGCCCTATCAGGGCACCTGTGCAGATCGTGGCAAAAAAGACCAAGCCAAGCGGTACGCCGGCGACGGCCAGCCGTCCGGCAACTGTCGCACACACTCCCACCGCAGCGCCGATCGAGATATCGATGTGACCGCAGAGAATGATCAGCGTCATTCCGACCGCGGCGACCGCGACATAGGATGAGCTGTACAGAATATCGACCAGATTGCCGCCCGCCAGAAACCCGGGATTCAATATGGTGACACCGATTAATACCACCAGGAAAGCGGCGATGAGTACCGCTTCTTGCCGGTCCAACAATGTCAGTCCACGCGAAACCAAGCCTGGGCCGAACCCGTGCGCCCGAGCGTTTGCAGAAGGTGCAGTTGAATCCATCATTCGTTGCCGTTGCCTCTCTGACCAATTGCTGCGCCCAGAATTGTTTCCTGGGTAGCGTCCTTGCGCTTGATCTCCGCAACCAGTAAACCTTCGCGCATCACGCAGATCCTATCACTGATCCGTAGAACCTCCGGCAGATCGCTGGAAATAACGAGGATCGCCATCCCGTCGTTACGAGCAAGCGAGTCGAGCAAACGATGGATTTCAGCGCGCGCACCAACATCGATTCCGCGGGTCGGTTCGTCGACGAGCAGCAGACGCGGCTTGGTTGCCAGCCACTTTGCTAAAACGACTTTCTGTTGGTTTCCACCCGATAGATTTCGCGTTATCTGACGGCTGCTTGGCGTCCGAATTCGGAGTGTATCGATGTATTGACGTGCAAGCGTGTCTTCAGCATCTGGATCGAGAAACGGGCCTTTCATCAACTGCCAGAGCCGCGTCAGGCTGATGTTTTGCGCAACGGTCATTGCGCTGATCAAGCCTTGACGTTGCCTGTCTTCAGGAACATAGGCGATTCCAAGCGCAATAGCGTCTTCCGGCCGGCGAATCTGTACCACACGTCCATCCATCTCGATGCTTCCAGATTCCAATGGAGTAACTCCGAAGATGGCTTGAGCGAGTTCAGATCGTCCGGAGCCGATCAAGCCTGCCAAGCCCACGATTTCCCCGGCTCGTATCTCGATGCTCGCCTTTTTCAACAGTGGCGGACAAGCCAATTCCTGCGCACGAAGGACGACTCTCCCCTCCGGTGTCCCATTCTCGAGATGTGGCAGCGGTTCCTCTGCCAAGGCGCGTCCAACCATCATCCGAATCAGTTCCGCCTCATTTGTCTCTTTGGCTGCCTTAACGCCAACAAGCTTGCCGTCCCGCAAGACAGTCACCCGATCTGCCAGCTCGAAGATTTCGTCCAAACGGTGGCTGATATAAATGACCGCCACGTTTTGGGCGCACAGGCGCCTGATAATGCCAAAGAGCCGTTCAGTGTCGTGCTGAGTAAGTACAGCGCTCGGCTCATCGAGAATGAGAATGCGCGCCTGACGCGATAAGGCTTTCGCAATCTCAACGCGCTGGCGATTCCCAACTGAAAGCGTGCCGACACGCCATCGCACATTCAGATCGCCTGCATCCAGCGACTCTAAAAGCTTCTCGGCAGCGGAACCAGCCCGGCCCCAATCCAGCACAACTCCGGAAAGCGCTCGCGGCATGTGCCCCGCAAAAATATTCTCAGCCACAGTCAATTCAGGATAAAGGCTGAATTCTTGATAGATCGTGGCAATTCCGTGCGCTTGAGCCTCGCTCGGCCGGGTAAAGCGAGCGGCGCGACCATTGACCTCCATTTCCCCGCTGTCCGGCGGATAGACCCCTGAAATGATCTTTATCAACGTCGATTTGCCAGCGCCGTTCTCCCCCAAGAGCGCATGGACTTCACCAGGCCTCACGTCAAATGACACGTCAGCTAATGCCTGAACACCTGGGAAAGATTTACTGACGTTGCGAAGGATGAGAACGGGTGCGGGCCCTGGGGGATTTCCATTCACGGCTCATCACAAAAACCTTGTCTGCTGAAAAACTTCAAACCAAAAAATAAATATCCGCGATTTTCGTCGGGTTGCGGGATCCGGGCACATAGGATCTGGCACGACAATTGACCCAGTTGAAGGCTGTGTGGAATGCACAGAATGGCGTCCGGCTAAAGCAGATTAGCTACAATCGACTCTCATAATTGCACGGCTGATGCGATATCCTCCTGCACTGCCTCTCGCAGCTTGTCATACAACGGCAACAAACCCTCGGGGATAATGCGCACCCCTCCGAGGACTGTCATGAAATTATGATCTCCGCTCCATCGCGGTACTACATGAAGATGCAAATGCTCGAGCACGCCCGCTCCGCCTGCTACTCCAAAATTTAAGCCGACATTGAACCCCTGAGCTTTCACCACCTTCTCAAGCAGCTGTTGCGCATAGCAGGCCAAGTTCAAAAGTTCGACCTTTTCCGCGTCTGTCAGTTCCTCCAATCGAGATACAGCCCGGTACGGGACGACCATCAAATGGCCGGCCGAATACGGGTACCGGTTCATGATCAAGAAGGTGTTCTTTCGCCGGCATACCACAAGATGGTCGCGATCGTTCGCCGCTTCCGCGGCCTGGCGTAAGAAGTCGGCGCTATGATCGGCTCGCTCAAAGTATTCGACCCGCCACGGCGCCCACAAACTGTCCAGCCACGATTTGAGGTCGTTCACAAGACTGATATTGCCCAGCGCGCGGCGAAGATCCAGAAGAAGTGTTAGCGTGAGTGTGGGTGTGAGTCGGGTTGGCGCCATGCACGAAACAGAAGATAGAGGGTACGCTAAGCTTCAGAAAGTGGAGCGCCAAATCAGCGACGAAGCATAAAGCCAAGCGGAATGAGCTGCCAAAGGAGGCCTAGGAGGATTGCAAGTGTAACGTGAAAGCCATCCATATGCCACTTTACCGGAATCGTCATTAAGGCGAAAGCCGCGGCTGGGAAGTAGCAGAGTAGAGAGGTAATTGCCCCGGGCGAATAGCGCTTAGTCAAAAGTGTCCCGGCGATATGAAGTGCGCCATTGGCAAGAAGCAAACCTGCAACCGAGAGACTGAAAACAGGTGTAGATTGTGGATCTGACAGTGTTGATAAGACAAGCGCGAAAAATGCACCATTGATAATAACAGCTCCGACAGGACCCGGAGCAGTGCGGGGAAAAACAAAGCGCAGCCAGCGCAAAAAACCTCCTGGATATACATATTCTTCAAGCCCATGAAACACACAGGCAATCGCCATTCCCAAGAAAGCGGGTTCCACTTTGAGCTTTCCTTTCTGACTGATCAACTCGACTAGGCGGTCGAGGTTATCTAGAATCTGGGTCACAAAATACTAGCTTCAACGCTTGAAACATCTATCCGGCACGAGATAACAGCGCTTATGTA
>JBPYFC010000081.1:0-3479 GCA_051984705.1 Chthoniobacterales bacterium
GTCGGTAGCAACCAGGGCCGACGCGTCATCATTGGAAAGAAAACCAGAACGCAACCTGAGCTAACAATCAGAATAAGCCGCCACAAACGCAATTTATTCGCCCAGCGGACCCGCAACGGAGTATTTAGCCGGTCGGCCGGATCCAGGTGGAGCCTATCAAGATTGTAGACGAAGAGGTAGCCGGCAAACCACAACGGAGCCGATGGGACCCAAGGAAGCTGCAAAAACAGACACGCTGTCCAGCCCAGAGCGGTAATCACCGACGCCCCGACCAACTCAAGGAGATAAAAGTACACGAAGAGAGACAACACAGCGACCGCGCTCACAGCAGCGCGGTTGTTAACCGTTATCCGTCCACCGTCGACCGTCTACCGTTTTGTTAACCGAAAAACGAAAAACCGAAAACCGGTAACCGCTGCGTCGCAGGCGCGGCCCCCGATTGTTTCCTTGACGATCGCCAGACCTGTACCTAGATACACAGGCGGGTCGATAGGTAGAGTGAGCGAGAACTCGAGTTTCGTGAACGCCTGTGTCAGGTTCCTCACCACGGCCAGATTGAAGGAACCCCAAGCGGAACTTTTGAATGTTTAACGGCTTCCTCGGACTCTTCTCGAACGATATTGGCATCGATCTGGGTACTGCGAACACCCTGGTCTATGTCAAAGACCAAGGGATTGTTCTGCGCGAACCGTCGGTTGTCGCAGTGCGTTCCGGGACTAGTCAAGTGCTTGCAGTTGGCGATGAAGCAAAACGGATGCTCGGACGAACACCCGGGAATATCGTCGCGGTTCGACCCCTGAAAGATGGTGTTATTGCCGATTTCGAGATGACCGAATCGATGTTGCGCCATTTCATTACAAAGGTGCATAACCGAAAGTGGGTGCGACCGCGGGTCGTGATCGCGGTGCCCTCCGGGATCACGGAGGTTGAAAAACGTGCCGTGAAAGAATCGGCAGCCCATGCCGGTGCGAGGGAGGTTTATCTGATTGAAGAACCGATGGCCGCGGCCATCGGAGTAGGCCTTCCGGTCCAAGATCCGGCTGGAAACATGATCATCGACATCGGAGGTGGCACTACGGAAGTAGCGTTGATCTCTCTTTCGGGAATCGTCTTCAGCCGAAGTGTCCGGGTTGCCGGCGACGAACTCGACGAGGCAATCGCGGGTTACATGAAGCGCGCATACAATCTGATGATCGGCGAACGAACCGCTGAAGAGATCAAAATAAAAATCGGTAGCGCTTATCCAATGGAGAAGGAAACCAGCTTAGAAGTAAAAGGGCGCGATCTTGTAGCCGGTCTTCCAAAAACGCTTACAATCACCTCGCAGGAAGTCCGAGAAGCGCTGCTCGAGCCGATCTCAACCATCGTGGAATCAGTGCGAGTCACCCTGGAACGTTGTCCTCCGGAACTGTCAGCAGACCTGGTGGACCGCGGCCTGGTGCTGGCCGGTGGCGGCGCTTTGTTGCGAGGACTCGATAAGCTCTTGCAGGAAGAAACTGGCTTAGCGGTCCACGTGGCGGAAGATCCTCTCAGCGCTGTCGCCGAGGGGACCGGACGCGCCCTGACCGAGATCAAGTTCCTGCGCCAAGTCGCTTCTTCGGACCGGCCAACACATTAGATGGACTAGCCAGTTTGTTCGCAGCGCCGCTCTCATGAGGAGCACCACTATAGCGACTCTCGGGATATTTGGGATCTTAGTGGTTTTGATCCTTTTGCTGCCACAGACCACCAAACAGCAGATGCAAGCAGCTTTTTATCAGGCCATTTCGCCTATCCTCCGGACCGGAGTCTCAGTACAGCAACGCCTCGGAGGTGTCGGCGGCGGATTGAAACACCTCGATGAGCTGGAGAGTGAAAACGCGCAGCTCAAGCTCGAAAACCGCCAATTGCAGGCTACAAACAATCTACTAAAAAACAGCGAGGCGGAGGTTAACCGGTTGAATCGCGCCCTCGGATACAAAGAGCGGTCCTCTTTCCGGCTAGTGCCGGCCAGAATCATTTCTCGAGACAGCGCAACCTGGTGGAATTCCTGCACCATCGATCGAGGCGCAGCTGAGGGCATTGCCACTGACATGGCTGTTGTCACTGAAACAGGCCTTGTCGGAAAGGTAACCAGTGTCGCAAACGATGTTGCGGTGGTTCTCCTGCTGTCTGATGAGAGCCTGCGATTCTCAGTCACTATCGAAGGAACGCAGGAGCAAGGGATCGTCAGCGGCACAAGGGCATCTACGAACTATTCGCCCGATTTGAGAATCCGCTTCTTGAGCAAAACGGCGAACCTCAGGCCAGGGTTGAACGTGTTTACCACGGGAGCCGGAGGGGTTGTCCCATCAGGTGTGTTAATCGGCCAGGTGAAAGATTTTACAGTGAAAGAGCTCGAAGGTGTCGCTACAGTTAAACCCGCGGTCGATCTAGCTGAAATTCAGGACGTGTTCGTGATTATTGGACGCAAATGATTTCGTTTTTCTTAGTGTTGATCGCTCTGATTTTCGGCTCGTATCTTTTCCAATTGTCTCTGCCCCCAGTGCTTCTGTTAAAAGGAGCGGCGATTCTCTTTGTCCCTGCCCTCTATTTCTACGGCTGCCTTGCTTTCCCGTTTCCGCTCGTGCTTGGGTTGACCTTTGTGACTGGACTATTCAACGACCTTCTTCTGGTGCCGCAGACCGCCAAATCGGACTTTGTCCTGGGCACATCGATTCTGATTTACTTGATTCCCGGTCTGATCATGCATGGGCTGCGACCGTTATTTCTGCGCCACCGCTGGCAGTCTCATTGGCTTTTGGCGGAGATTAGCGCGGTGCTGACTCCATTTGTTTTGCTGGCCGACTACGGCATCTTAAGCTTCCAACGAAATGAGTTCTTTCTGAATGGCGTCGTTGTGTGGCGGATTTTCGGTCCCGGACTCATTTCGCTTTTGATTGCTCCATGCGTGTTCTTTATTCTCACACCGTTGTCTCACGCGCTCGGATACCGTCCAGGTCTGCCGGGAACGCGCTAAATCAGCATATATGGCACAGTTGAAGAAATCGTCTGTTCTCGATTTTCGAATTCTGTTCCTGGCCGCGTTCATGCTCGCCGCTCTTTGCGGAATCGGGCTTCGGCTCTGGTTCGTACAAGTCAAATATAGCGAAACCTATCGCGGCCGGATTCAAGGATCGTCCGAAGTGACTGTTCACATTCCTGCTGTTCGTGGAGATATCCTCGATCGGAACGGGATCGTGCTTGTAACAAACCGTCCAAGTTACGAGGTCGAATTCTATCTTCCGGACCTGATCAGCGGTTATAAGAAGCAGTTCGCGTTTGCGCCTGGATCCACATTCAAGATACCGGTTGCTCTCGCCGGGTTGACCACAGGCCTGGCGAAGACCCAGTTTACCTGCACGGGTGGAGTGACTTATGGTAACACCTACATGAAGTGTTGGATCGCCGAAAAAGGGGGATCCCACGGAACGGAAACTTTGAGCGAAGCGATTAAGAAT
>JBPYFC010000082.1:0-8601 GCA_051984705.1 Chthoniobacterales bacterium
TCGGGTCAATCCCTGGAGCGCGCCTCGGAACCGGACCAGTCTGGCAGGCGTTTTCGCTCGGAAAGACCTATTTCTTCACCGATCAGGGTTTGTACACGCCAGCCGGAGATCATCTCGAGTTGACCCCGTGGCCCATTCAATCCGACAGTTTCTGGCGAATATCTACGGTCGGCGATCGGCTATTCGCCCACGCCCAAGGAAAGCCGCTTTTTGAACTAGTCGGAAGTGGATTCCGCGAAGTCATACCGGCAGATCAATTGAACGGAACACGAGTTCAAAAAGCTGTCCGATCGAGTACGGGCGGCATCTTACTTGTAACGCGCGATCGCGGCATTTTTGAGTTGAACGAACACACAGTGCAGCGCTTCCCGACCGCCGCTGATGCAGCGTTTTCCCGCTGGAAGGTCCTTACCGGCTCGGCACTTCTCAACGGCGACATCGCCCTCTTACTCGAACGATACGGTGTCATACTATTGGGGCCTGACGGGTCCTTGCGAGGCAATTTTTCAGCAGGCAATGGGTTACCGATGACTGGGGTGGACAACGCGTTCGAGGATCGATCGGGTGATCTTTGGTGTGGCGGCGACAACGGGCTCATCCGATTGCAACCCACATCGCACGTTACTGTGTTCGACGCCGCAAGTGGACTGGGTCGCTCCAGAATTTCCTACTTAGCCCGACTGAACGGAATTCTGTATGCGGCTGGACCCGACGGGCTCTATCGCTTGGTTGCGGCTAGAGACGCGGCTGCGGTTCCGAGGTTCGAACGAATCGAAGGGGTGAACGCCTCAATTCACGCGATCGCCCCCTTTGATAACACTCTCCTCGTAGCGACGAATGAAGGAGTCGAGAGTATCGAGGGTTCTTCTGTTCAAAGAGTCTTAGTCTCGAATGCACCCGTCTACGGAATCACCCGATCCATACGGGATCCCGGTCGCGCGTTCCTAGCGTTTCATGACGGAATTGGTTCGATCCGGTTCACCAGCCGCACTTGGATAAACGAGGGAAAACTCAAAAATTTCGAACAAGATGTACACTGGATCGCGGAAAGCGAAGACGGCGATCTGTATCTATCAACACTAAACAGCGGGTTTTATCACATCAGGCTGAATAAGGCTTCTCCGACCCCTCTCGAAAACGCCGTAGCAGAGCCGCTCTCGACCGACGCCAACCCGACGCCGATGCGGGGAAATACCGAAGTCATCAGGTGGGGCCACGATATCTTATTTAAAAGGACTGACGGTGCATTCTTATATGATCAAAATGCGCGGCGTTTCCGGGAACTCGAGATGGTCTCCAAAAGACTCGGCAAAGAAAGACTGGAAACGCTCGGCGCAACCTCCGTTGCTGGTAACCGCCTTTGGCTGGAGACTGAGCCCGCAGAACAATCCAAGTCGAGCAATCCTCCAAAAAGGTTGTTTGGACTCGGCAGTAACGGCGAAGTCTGGAACCTACCGTTCTCGATTGCCGATTTCGTTGACCACGTTGAGAGGTTCTTTGAGGAGAGAACTACTACGGGCACTGTTCTTTGGGTCGCCGGAACCTATGGCATTGCACGAATCGAGAATCCCGATACGCCGGCACCCGCTTCCCCAATTCACCTTTATGCCAGAGAGGCTGTGACCTATGACGGTAGTGCTCTAGCCCTGCCCGCAGGAGGACGCCCGCTCAAACTTGCTTACAAAAAGCGGAACTTCCGAATTCGGTTCGCTACTGACCGATACGACAGCCCAGTACGTTTTCGGACCAAGCTAGAAGGCATCGATAAGCAATGGACACCATTCCTTAGTGATCCGGTGTGGCAGTCCGGACCGCTTAATGAGGGTCAATATAAGCTGCATGTCCTCGCGAGGGATAGCGATGGAATCGACAGTGGAGAGTTGGTGCTCCCGATCGGCATTAAGCCTCCTTGGTACCGGCGTCCCCTAATGTACGTGCTCTACCTGATTGGAGGGACCCTCCTGGTTGCCGCTTACGTGCGTTTGCGAACATGGCGGCATCACGTCCGTGAAAAAGAACTGGTAGCCGTTGTTGATGACCGGACGCGCGAACTACAGAAAAGCCAGGAGAAATTGTTCCAGGCTAAGGAAGCAGCAGAGGCTGCCAGCCGGGCAAAAAGTTCTTTCCTGGCTAACATGAGTCACGAGCTGCGTACGCCGCTCAACAGCATCCTCGGCTATACTCAATTGTTATTACGCAGTCCGATCCAGACCGAAGAGCAGAAATGGAAGCTCAAGACCGTTCTGAATAGCGGCGAACAGCTTTTGAAGATGATCAATGAAGTCCTCGATTTATCAAAGATCGAGGCGGGAACAGCGACTACAAGCTTGCATCCGGTTCAGCTCCAAAAATTGCTTGGATCCCTGGTCGATGAGCTCCAGCTACGCGCTAAACAAAGACAGCTTCGCTTCACCTACTCCACCGGCGGCGCGCTTCCCGACTGGATCGCAACCGACCCGGTTCGTTTGCGCCAAGTGCTCTACAATCTAATCGGAAACTCCATCAAGTTTACCGATCGCGGAGAAGTCGCCCTTCGCGTGCAACGTATCAAGAATCGCATCCGATTCGAGGTCAACGATACCGGCAAAGGAATCCCTGCAGAAGATTTGCCGCATCTTTTCACGCCCTTCTTCCAGGCATCGAACAATGATCAAGCAGCGTCCGGAGTCGGGCTCGGCCTGCACATCAGTAAACGCATCATAACATTGCTTGGAGGGGAGCTTTTCGCCGAGAGCACTCTGGGAGCCGGAAGCAGATTCTGGTTTGAGCTGCCGTGCGAAATCGCGGCTGCTCCAACAGAAGGCGAGCGCCCAGCCCAGATAGTCGGCTACGAAGGACAACGGCGGAAACTATTGATAGTTGACGACGACGTCGCCAATCGCGATTTCCTCCAGGAACTGTTGCAGAGCGTCGGATTTGATGTCCGGGCCGCGTCTTCCGGCGATGAAAGTCTGGCGCTGGTCCAACGCGAAAAGTTCGACGGGCTGATCTCCGATATCAGAATGGCGGCGAAAGATGGCCATTCGGTTTGCCGCGAAATCCGATCCAACCCCGATCTTGCCCACCTGAACCTGATCGCCTCGTCCGCAAGCGTCTATGAAGATGATCGGCATAAAGCAATGCTGGCTGGGTTCGACGACTTTGTTCCCAAGCCGGTCAAAGAACAGGAACTCTTTGACGTTCTCGGACGACATCTGAACCTGCAATGGATCCTGAAAGATCGGAACGGCGAACACCCAGCGTCTATATTCGCGTCAGTAAACGAAGCGATTGAAAAGCCGCTGGAGGAGCAATTGCCTTCACCATCAATCCTCGATGAGCTCATGGCCCTCTCAAAGAGAGGTGATGTAATGGGTCTGCGCGACGAAATCGAGCGCCTCGATTCTTCCAGCTCGATCACTCGCACGTTCTGCGAACGGCTCCGATTATTGGCCGCCGAATTCCGGATGAGCACAATCCAGAAGATCCTTGAAACCGCTTTGGCAAAATCGTCGGTGTAGATGTAAACGGGCGTTGCTGACAACGCCAGCGGCGATGATACTACCCTGGGATCGACCGACCGGGCGTTACCAGCAACGCCCTGCCAAAACCTCTGCAATCTGCTCTTCAATGGCCCACTCTCTTCAGTTCCCGGCGTTCCCGCCGTTCCCGCGCGTTCCTCCTGTTCACCAAAGTACTACTAATGGGTTAGTGACCGTCTGCTCAAGCTCAGGCAAATTCCTCTCAATGGAGAGACTGTCTCGTTTCGCCAGATGGGCCTGGCTCTTTTTTTTGCTTGTCGCTCTTCCGTTCAGCGCCAACGGCGGCGGCAGCTTCGAATTCGGTAAACCGCTGTTTCACAATTTCACCGACGCCGATTTCCAGACGGAATCTCAAATCTTTTGCGGGGTTCAGGATCGGCACGGCATGATGTTGTTCGGGAATACCGAATGCATTCTGACCTATGACGGACAAAGCTGGGAAACGATCCTGGTCCCTGGTGGCAGCTTCATATTTGGACTAGCCATCGACGCGAACGACAGGATTTGGGTGGGCGGTGTGGACCAAGTCGGCCAACTCATTCCGCAGGGCGGATCCTATCAATTCAAGTCGCTCCTGGATCAAGTTCCTGCCGCCGCGAAGCCGCTTGGAAAGATACGCGACGTCATTGCGAGAGGGAACAAGGTCTATTTCCCTTGCGACAAAGGGGTCCTGGTGTACGGCGATGGCCAATTCACGCTACTCCCGTGGCCGGTAAAGCCGGAGAGTTACGGATTCCAGTCGTGGAAGGCAATCGCGTCACGCGACCGCATTTTTGTGCACACAGCCGGCTATCCTCTCTACGAGATCCGCAACCAGGAGCTAGTGCAAGTCGTGGACGACCCGGCTCTCCGCAGCTCGCTCGTGCAAGCCGTTCTCGAGCCTAAGCCGGGGCAAATCCTCCTTGTGACCCGCACCGGGGGTATCTTGGAACTTGCTGCGAATCAGCTGAAGGCTTTCAAGACCGACGTGGAAGTTGCTACCAACGAACAACCTGCTCAGGCAGCTCGCGATCTTCCGGGGGGCCAAATGGTTATCGCAACACCACGAGGATTAGCCCTCCTGGACAGCGAAGGACATTGCCTCGGCTCATTTTATCAAGAGAACGGTTTCCCCTACTCCAATCTCTGGAACCTTGTTCTGGATCATTCCGGCGGAGTATGGGTCTGCGGCGACGGCGGCGCAGCGCACGTCCAGCTCTCTTCTTCCGTATCGATCTTTGATTCACAGACCGGCCTCGACCGGGGCGATTGCCTGTTCCTTGAACGCTTCGAAGGCACAATCTATGTCGGCACTCGATCCGGGCTTTACCGTTTGCGCGCTGCGACGACGGCAAACGAATCCACCCGGTTCGAAAAAATAGCCGGAGTCGACGGTCCCGTTTACGCGCTCATGATTCATCCGAGCGGTTTGCTCGTTGCCGGCAAAGATAAACTCTTTGTCGTGAAAAACGGCGCGTCCCACCTTCTTTATGAGGCCGCAGATCGCGTCCGAGCGATCGAGCGATCCGCTCTCGATCCCGATCGGATTTACCTTGGGTTTGGAAATGGCCTTAGAACCGGCCGCATCCAGAATGGCGCGTGGATCGAGGATGGCCTTTTGCCCGGCTTCGGCCGACAAGTCGAAACGATCGTCGAAACTCAAAAAGGTGCCCTTCTATTTACCACCCTCAACACCGGCCTGTACAAAGTGCGATTCGATCCCGCCGCCACCCCTTTGTTTAGCGGCGCCACTATTACATCATTGAATGGGGCGCCCGGTTACCCGGCGACCACTGGTTTCACCACGATCCAACGCAAAGGCGACCAGATTATCTTCGTCGCGTCCCATGCAGCCTACTCCTACGATGTATCATCCGACCAGCTTCGTGAACGAAAGTTAGATAACCATGGCCGATTGGCTGCCGTCGCTCCCGATCCGGCCAACGATTCTGTATGGGTAGCGGACATGCTTGATAGAGGGCAACAATCATCGCTGACCGGAAGCAGCATCTATTCGATTAATGCTGAAGGAAAGAAAGTGACGCTGCCGCGCGCACTGGCCAATTTTCTAGGCGATGTAACCGATATTTTCCCGGAACCGAAGGGCCGGAGCTCCGTCCTTTGGATCTATGGCAGAAACGGAATCGTCCGGCTGGCTCTCCCAACCCTTGTAGAAACGGTCGACGAGTTCAACCTGTACCCGAGAACGCTAACAACAAAAGTTGGCGAGAAACTGGATCTGCCGATCGGCGGCCACCTCACGCTTCCATACGCAAAACGGGATATTAATATCCGGTTTGCCGCTGATCATTTCAACGAAGCGACACCTCTCCCTCGGTTCCGAACCAAGCTGGATGGAGTAGACCCAGACTGGACTCCGTTGCAAACAGAGCCGATCTGGCGTTCCGGTCCGTTGAATGAAGGCCGCTACAAACTTCACGTAGCAGCCGAAGACGTCGATGGAGTTAAAAGCAAGGAATACACCCTCGCCCTGACGATCCTTCCCCCATGGTATCGTTCGATCTGGATGTACGCACTTTATGCGATCATCGGAATGCTTTTGATCGCCGCGTTCGTTCAGTGGCGACTCTATAACCTGCGTCGTAGAGCACAGGAACTCGCCTCCATTGTCGAGCAGAGGACAGTAGAATTGCGGCAGAGCCAGGAACGGCTTCGCGAGGGACAGGACAGGCTGCGGGAAGCAAAAGAAGCAGCTGAATCGGCAAACCGCGCCAAAAGCGCTTTTCTCGCTAATATGAGCCACGAGCTCCGCACGCCACTGAACAGCATCTTGGGCTATACCCAGTTGCTGCTGCGCGGTCCTGGTCAGACCGAAGAACAAAAACGAAAACTCAAGACCGTATTAGGGAGCGGCGAACAGCTCCTGGAGATGATCAATGAAGTGCTCGACCTCTCGAAAATAGAGGCGGGCACAGTTTCGACCAGCCCTCACTCGGTGCAACTCCAAAAACTACTGAGCGCCTTGGTCGACGAACTTCAACTGCGCGCCAAACAAAAGGAACTGCGTTTCACTTACTCAACCGGCGGAGGGCTCCCGGATTGGATCGTGACGGATCCGGTTCGATTGCGGCAAGTGCTGTATAATCTCATTGGAAATGCGATCAAATTTACTGACCGCGGAGAAGTTTCTCTACAAGTGTTGACCAGGGGAGACCGAATCCTGTTTGAGGTGAAGGATACTGGACGCGGCATCCCAAACGAGGACCTGCCTCGCTTGTTCCAACCGTTTTACCAAGCCTCAAACAACGACCAGGCCGCCTCTGGTGTTGGTCTTGGACTGCACATCAGCAAACGCATCATTGCTTTACTGGGAGGCGATCTGAGAGTCGAAAGCACGCTCGGAGCCGGAAGCAGATTTTGGTTTGAGCTTCCGTACCAACCGGTCGCTCCAGCTAAAGACGGGACCCCCCAGGACCAGATTATCGGTTATGAAGGGAAACGCCGAAGATTGCTTGCCGTCGATAATGACGACGCACATAGGAATTTCCTTCATGAACTACTTCAGAATGTCGGATTCGAAGTTGAAGCAGTTTCTTCGGCGGAAGCAGCACTCGAACTGATTGGAAGAGAAAGATTTGATGCATTGATCTCTGATATCCGGATGGCGACCAAGGACGGGCACTCGATGTGCCGTGAGATCCGATCTAAACCTGAGCAGACGAACCTGAAACTGATCGCGTCATCAGCCAGCGTCTACGAGGACGATCGCCATCAGGCAACCATATCCGGATTCGACGATTTCGTACCAAAACCGGTTAAAGAGCAGGAGCTCCTTGATGTTCTCCAGCGACGCCTGAATCTCCGTTGGATTCGCAAAGGTCCGAACGGCGCGAAAGCGGCCGCGCAAACATTTGCCACAATCGATGAAGCCATTCAGACGCCGCTCGATGAACCGCTCCCTCCGCCCGAAGCCTTGAACGAACTGATGAAACTGGCAAAACATGGCGACGTGATGGCGCTGCGCGACGAGCTCGATAAGCTTGAATCCTCCGACTCAACTCTCCGAACCTTCTGCGAACGGGTCCGGCTCCCAGCCGCCGAATTCCGAATGGCAGCCATCCAAAAGGTGTTGGAAAACGCAATCGCAAAAACAGCGGTTCCTGCTGCCTAAAAGGCGGCGGCGGTTCTTGACGAGATTCTAGCGTTGCTAGAAGAGATACCAGATACAAGAGATACCATATACCCACCCCCCTCACCTTTGCATCGCTTCACATCAGGAAAGGTAATACTAATGGGTTAGTGACCGTGCGCTCAAGCTCAGGCAAATTCCCCGTGATGGGAAGACGAGTGTACCGAATGGCTGGATGGACCAGCCTCTTTTTCACGCTTTTCGGCTTCCCGCTGATTGCAAATGCAACCAGCCGCTTCGAGTTCGGAAAACCGCTGTTCCATAGCTTCACAGCAATCGACTTTCAGTCAGAACCTCAAATCTTTTGCGCCGTTCAAGATCGCAACGGCATGATGCTTTTTGGAAACCAGGAATGCATCCTGACCTACGACGGCCACAACTGGGAAACGATCCCTGTGCCTAACAGCATCGTCGTCGAAGGCCTGGCTATCGACTCGAACCAGACGATTTGGGTCGGCGGAGTTGATGACGTTGGGCAGTTGATTCCACAAAGCGGATCTTACCAATTCAAATCGTTGGCCGATCAAGTACCTGCCTCAGCTAAGCCGCTTGGAATCGTTCGGAGGGTCATCGCAATCGGGAAGAACGTTTATTTTGAGTATCAGGGGGGTGTGTTGGTTTTTGACGGCAAACAATTCTTCCTGGTGCCTTGGCCGACCAAGACAGAGACCTACGGTTCTCGCGGCTGGAAAGCCTTTGCCTCGAGCGATCGTATTTTTATCCATGCGCCGGACAATCCGCTGTACGAGATCCGTGGAGCCGAAACGGTGACCGTCTCGGACGATCCAGCACTCGTCGGATCGCGCGTCGAGGCGGTTCTGGAACCCGAACCAGGCAACCTCTTTGTTGTCACCCGCACTAAAGGTGTCTTCCGGCTTGTGTCGAACAAGTTAGAGCCGTTCCAGACAGAGATCGATTCAGCGCTTAAAGAGCAGCCAGTTCAAGGTGCTC
>JBPYFC010000083.1:0-3848 GCA_051984705.1 Chthoniobacterales bacterium
TTTAGCTCAGCCTCGTGGACGTGGCAACCGCACGAGGCTGAAGTTCAGCTCAGCCCTACCGATAATATATCCTTGCGTATCTTCGGCCTTTGGCACGTCTAAAACGCAAAAACTATTGACCGCAAACCGTGCCTGACGTAGGCACGTCACCCTGAGGGAACAAATTATGCAACCGATCCAAAGCTTCAATGTGTCGCCTAGATTGCCGGAAGTGCTTGAGCCACTCCGCGAACTGGCTCACAACTTGTGGTGGACGTGGGAACCAGACGCCCGCCGCTTGTTTCGGCATCTAGATCCTGCCCTCTGGGACCAGACAAATCATAATCCCATCCGGATGTTGCAACTCTCGCGCCAGGCACGCTTGCTGGAGCTAGCGGGAAACGACGAATACATCCACGAAATGCAAAGCGTGCATCGCACGTTCAAAGAGTATATGGGCAGCGCGGATACCTATGGTAAGCGTCGACCCTCTGCTCCGTGTATCGCCTATTTCTCGGCCGAGTTCGGTTTCCATGAATCGGTACCGAACTATTCGGGCGGCCTAGGCATCCTTTCTGGGGATCATTGCAAATCAGCCAGCGACCTCGATCTCAATTTTTCAGCAGTAACCCTTTTGTATCGGCATGGCTATTTCAAGCAACAGATTGGTAAAGATGGTTGGCAGGAGGCTGTCAGCTTGAATCAAAATTTTCATCATTTGCCGCTGCGCGAGACACAAGCCGCCGGGAAACCGCTCTATGTCACTGTTGAAATTTTGGGGCGCCCGGTAACAGCAAAAGTCTGGGAATTGCAGATCGGGCGTATCAAGCTCTACCTGCTCGATACAGACATTCATCAGAATTCGCCGGAAGACAGATTGATAACGGAACAACTCTACGGAGGCGATCTGGAGATGCGCATTCGCCAGGAGTTGGTTCTGGGAATCGGTGGCGTACGTGCTTTGGATGCCCTCCAGGTCACGCCCGCGGTCTACCATATGAATGAGGGCCATTCAGCGTTCCTTTCCCTTGAGCGGATCCGTCAGTATGTCCAAGGGAAGAATTTGGCCTACTATTCCGCGCTTCAGGTAGTGGCAGCTTCAAACGTCTTTACCACGCATACACCGGTGCCAGCGGGGAACGACGCGTTCCCGCGTGAAATGATGAGGCGCCATTTTTCAGGTTTCGCCAACGACCTCCGGATCAGTTTCGATGACCTGTTTCGGCTTGGGCAACCAGGGATCAGTCCACCGGACACGTTTAGCATGACGATTCTGGCCCTGCGGACCAGTCGTTTTGCTAACGGAGTCAGCAAACTCCACGGCGAAGTCAGCAAGAGACTCTGGCAAGATGTCTGGGCCGGAGTGCCTCGGGAAGAAGTCCCAATCACCAGCATCACCAACGGGGTCCACACCAAAACGTGGACCGCGCCGGAGTTTCATCGGATCTACTCGAAATACCTTGGCGCCGATTGGGAAGAGCATCTGACCGACACCGAATACTGGCGACGCGTTATCGATATCCCTGACGACGTCCTTTGGGAGACGCACCACCTTTTGAAAGCTCGGCTGATCAATTTCGTTCGAGAGCGGTTGCGACAACAGCGTACCAGACTCGGCGAATCGCCGGCACAACTTCGTAAAATCAATAGTATCCTTGATCCCGAAGTTTTGACCGTCGGCTTTGCCAGACGGTTTGCGACCTACAAGCGCGGCAATCTCTTGTTCAGCCAGAAAGAGCGCTTGCTCCGTCTGGTGCAAAACCGGGAGCGCCCTGTTCAATTTCTTTTCGCGGGAAAAGCGCATCCAAAGGACGATCCTGGAAAGAAGTTCATCCAGGAGGTCTATAATTTTTCGCGAGAAGCCGGTTTAGAGAATTCGGTCGTTTTCCTTGAGGACTACGACACGTATATCGGCCGGCGGATGAGCCAAGGGGTCGATCTCTGGCTGAATAATCCTCTCCGCCCGCTCGAAGCTAGCGGAACGAGCGGTATGAAGCTGCCGCCAAACGGCGGATTGAACCTCAGCGTGCTCGACGGTTGGTGGTGCGAGGGTTACAACGGCAAGAACGGCTGGGCAATTGGAGCCGAGATCACCGACGGGCCGCCCGAATACCAAAGTGATATCGATGCCGATAGCCTCTTCCATATCCTGGAGAACCAGATTGTGCCGCTTTACTACGCTAAACCAGACGGGCGGATTCCGATTGCATGGATCCAGTTGATGCGCGAGTCGATTCGGAGCGTAACGCCTGTGTTCAATACGCACCGGATGGTAAAGGAATATACTGAACGCTTGTATGAGCCAGCTGCTGCCACATACAAGGCGCTAAGCGCAGAGAACTGTGCGCCAGCCGTGGAGTTGGCGCGCTGGAAGCATGCTACAAGAGTAGATTGGCCCCAGGTACACATCGAGTCGGTCAAAACTAGCCAGGATGGCCAAACAGCTTTTTACGTAGGTGACAAACTGGAAATCACCGCCCGCGTTTTCCTCGGCCCATTAGATCCTGCTCATGTCCGTGTACAAGCGTACGTCGGTGAAACCAATAACGGAAACCTATCGAACTCTTATACTGTTGATCTCGCAGAGATCGAGAAGACAGAGAACAAAGGGACATACCGCTTCCGCGGAGTTCTTCCCGCGACCGAAAGCGGCAGTTACGGATTCAATGTTCGAGTCATCCCTACCCACCCTCACCTCGCCCAAGACCACGAACTACGACTAATTACCTGGGCCCGCTGAGGAGGTTCCGAGTTTCTGGTTCCGGGTTCCTGGTTCCGGGCAACGAGGCATCGACCAGCATCTCGGCCGCGGAACTCGGAACCCGGAACTCGGAACCCGGAACCCAACCCCATGACTCCCGCATTCTCGACCTGTTGGAATTCGGCTCGCCATACGCGAGGCGACCAAATGCTGGAGGAAATATTTTCGCTCGGAATCAATCGGATCGAACTGGGACACGGGATCCGGCTATCCCTTTGGGAAGGCATTGAAAAGTTCGTGGCAGATCATCCAGTCACGTTAACCAGCCTGCACAATTTTTGCCCTTTACCGATTGAGGTCCCGTACACTGCTCCTGACTGCTATCAATGCACGTCGCCCCGGGTCGAGGAACGGCAACGATGCTTGCGCCACACGCTTCAGACAATCGACTGCGCGCACAAGCTTGGCGTAGACCGAATTGTCATGCATCTCGGCTCGGCTCCGATCCCGGATTATACCGGGCGCTTAGTCAATCACATCAAATCCGGGCACTATCTCGATCGCAGGTACGTTGCATTAAAGCTCAAGGCGATCCGTCAGCGGGAAGCGAACTCTGTCTTCGATCGGGTGCTAGAATGGTTGCAACCGGTCGTAGCTCATGCCGCCGAGGCTGGGGTCAAACTTGGAATTGAAAACCGCATCGGGATTGAGACTTTTCCATCGGAACGCGAATTTGCTCAGCTCTTTGCCCAAATTCCGAACGGATCCATCGGGTACTGGCATGACTTCGGCCACGCCCAGGTGCGGCATAATCTAACATTTATCGATCACGCAGAATGGCTGGATAAAATGCGCCCGCATTTGTTGGGATGTCACGTCCACGATGTAAAATTCCCCGATCAAGATCATCAGGTTCCATTCAGCGGCATGATCGAGCTGGAGTCCCTGATCCGCTCGATCAACACCAATATCCCATTCGTCTGGGAATTGGGCCCCCAAGTCTCGAAAGACGATATCGTTGCCGCACTAGCACACTGGGAACAGCGGTTTGGCTAGCGCGCGCCTTCGGCGCGCGCGGTTGCCGGTTTTCGGTTTTCAGTTTTCGGTTTTCGGTTCAGGCGAGAGAGCAGGTCGCGCTCCGGGCCAACCGAAAACCGGCAACCGAAAA
>JBPYFC010000084.1:0-4924 GCA_051984705.1 Chthoniobacterales bacterium
GAGATATTTGCCTTCCATATCCGCCACTGCCAGCAGATCCTGCGAAACGTTCCATACCCGAAGACGTTCTTGCGTCTCGGCTTTAACGCGCTGCTCTAACGTCTCATTGAGCTCGCGCAGCGCCTGCTCGGCCTCGATCTGCTTCGTGATGTCGGTATTTGTTCCAAACCAGCGGATGACATCGCCATTTTCGTTGCGAATCGGCAATGCTCGCGATAGAAACCAACGGTAGTTGCCGTCTCGGCCGCGCAGCGGAAACGTGTCCTCCCAAGGCGTGCCGGTTTCGAAACTGTGCCGGATTCGTTGTACCACTCGAGCAACATGATCGGGATGGTGCACTTTCTGCCATCCCCACCCTTGCATCTCATCGAGCGTGGTACCCGTATAGTCGTGCCAGCGTTTGTTGTACCAATAAATCCAGCCTGACTGGTCGGCTGTCCACGCGAACTGACTGATGTTATCGGCCAGCTCGCGAAAGCGCGCCTCACTTTGCCGAAGCGCGTTCTCGGCCTCGATCTGCTCTGTGATATCGGTATTCGTTCCGAACCAGCGGATAACGTCGCCCTTTTCGTTGCGAATGGGCAATGCTCGCGATAGGAACCAGCGGTAGTTGCCGTCTCGACCTCGCAGCGGAAACGTGTCTTCCCAGGGCGTGCCAGTTTCGAAGCTGTGCCGAATTCGCACGATCACTCGGTCGACATGATCGGGATGATGCACTTTCCGCCAACCCCAACCTTGCATTTCGTCGAGCGTCGTGCCAGTATAATCGTGCCAACGTTTGTTGTACCAATAGATCCAACCGGAGTGATCGGCAGTCCAGGCGAACTGGCTAATGTTATCGGCCAGCTCACGAAAGCGGGCTTCCGTTTCCTGTAGCGCCCATTGACTGGCGCTCAGCACGACATCGGCGCCATTGTCTTCCGTCCCGTCAGCTGTGACCATATCAGCGCTGGTCTTATCAACCGAGAGTGGCGCAGGGGGGTTTACGGACCATGTAGTCTCGGACAAGCTCTAAACTCCTTTCATGTTGTAATAACTGGTACCGTTTAGCGCAATTTACGGCTGAGCCATCCCAAGGGTTACTATGATAGAAATCGCTTCCTACTGGAAATGGCGTGGTCCGCCAATGTTCTCTGCTGGTCTTCGGTCAATTATCATATGCCGACAGCTTCTCGACAAACACGGAAGTTGATAGAACAATTTTCCACCGCCTTCATTGACGGATTATCAACACGGAGAAGAATAACGGTCTGTTGTTCTTCTGTGCGTCCGCTTCTCGAAATAGAAAGAAGGTCGAATGCCTCGCGTTAGGGTTTTGCTTGCTGATGACCATGCGATCGTAGCGCAGGGCCTTGAACTGCTTCTCAAGCAATCGTTCGAGCTTGTTGGAATGGCTTTGGACGGACGCGCCTTACTTGATGCGGCTGCCAAACTAAAGCCGGATGTCATTATCACCGATATTTCCATGCCCTTGCTCAACGGTTTGGATGCCATTCGGCAGCTGAAGAGGGAGCGGATTGAAGCAAAAATTGTGGTGCTAACCATGCATCCAGATGCAAACCTTGCGGCGCAGGCATTTAGAGCCGGAGCTTCCGCTTTTCTCTTGAAGCAAGCTGCCGGTGAAGAACTCATCCAAGCAATTCACGAAATCGTTCGGGGACGAGCATATCTGACTCCGCTCATTGCTAAGGACACGATCAGCATCCTAATCGAATCAAGGAATTCTGGAGCGGATGATGAAGTCAAGCTGACCCCGCGACAACGAGAGGTCCTGCAGTTAATAGCCGAGGGGCGCACCATGAAGGAAGTAGCCGGCATCCTCAATATGTCGGCCAGAACCGCCGAGAGTCACAAATATGAGATGATGCAGGTGCTAGGCATCCAAACGACAGCCGAACTGATTCAGTTTGCGATCAAGCTGGGACTCGTTACAATCTGAAGAATTCAGTTCAATCCTGATCTTGTCAGACCTACTTGCGCAGCCACTGCCAGGCTTCCACCTGCATATCCGCGTTAAAATCGTGGGGCACATCGTAGAGGCGGCAGTCCTGCCGCTCTACGGCTCCGGCCTTTTCGCAGCGCATAAAACAGATGCTCGAATACTTTCACCCGAGCACGCGGCTGCCACTGCTTCAAATCATGGAACTCCGGTCGCAAGAACGACAGCTCGATCGGTGCCCGATCCGCCTGTTTTTGGGCGAACGGATAGAGACTCCCAATATGCGCACCGGACCCTTCGACCTGTACCTCTTCCGCGGCGGCTCTGATCGATCCTCCGGCCGCCGCCAACAGAATCTCGAATTCACGTCTCGTCACCATGCCTCCTGTCTTTCGGGCAATCACCGGTTAGGTGAAGCGATGTATTTCTGTGCGTCGAGCCAATGCTTGTGCATGATTTGTCGCTTGCTCTCCAGCGTCTGTAGCAGGTTCAACCTCAACAGAAAAGCATCGAGAGACCACTGAGATTCACTCTCTACCCATTTTGGTGTCTCAACGTGCGGATTGCGCTCTCGCCACCTCATCGATAGCCTCAGCCGCCACTTCGACCGCGATATCGAGATCCTGGCGAGTTGCGATCAATGGCGGCGACATCTCAATGGCGTGCCCGATGGCCGTGGCTAGGACGCCCTTTTTCCGCATCGCACGCCTGACAGATTTGACCGTGTCGTCCTTGAAAGGCTCTCTCGAGTCTTTGTCACTGGTAAAGTCGATGGCGTGCCAGTGACCAATCCCGCGCACCTCCCCGACGATTGGTGAATTCCCAACCATCGACTTCAATTGACTGAGGAAATACTCTCCGTTTTCGCGAGCACGATCTATTAACCCGTCGCGCTCCTTAATCTCGATCACCTTCAGGCAGGCGGCCATAGCACCCGCATGACCACTATACGTATGCACATTTCGATACATGGGTAGCGCGTCAGCGATCTCAGGCCGTGTTGCCACCGCGCCAGCCGGAACGTAGCCAGCACTCATCGCCTTCGCCATTGTGAGTATGTCCGGAACAATTTCGAAGTGATCACAAGCAAACCAGGAACCTGTGCGGCCAAACCCCGTGATGATTTCGTCGCAGATGAGCAAGATGTCATGCTTACCGCAGATTTCTCGAACACGCTTCCAATAGCCTTTCACAGGCACTTGAACACCATTCGCCTGCATGATCGGTTCTCCGATAAATGCTGCGACGGTGTCTGGCCCCTCAAGCTCTATCTGCCGTTCCAGATATGTTGCGCACATATCCGCCCATGTTTCATCGTCTACCCGAAACGGATTTCTATACCTGGTTGGACTCGGTACAAAGCTATGTCCTGTCAGGCGAGGATCCTGAATGTCTCTCACCGGCAGCCAATCCGTCACGGAAAGGCAACCCATAGTTGCGCCGTGATAGGCGTTCCAGCGTGATATTACTTTGTAAGCGCGCGGCTTCTTCCCTTTGGCCTGATGATACTGCTTAGCGAGTTTCAGAGCTCCTTCGACGGCTTCAGAACCGCTGCTCACGAAAAAAATTCGCGAAAGGTCACCGGGCAATAGCGTGGACAACTTTTCGGCGAGCTGAATTGCCGGAGCCGTCGTGTTCGCACCGGTCCCAACAAAGTGCACTTTCAGCAGCTGGTCATATACAGCCTGCGCAATCTCTTGGTTTGCGTAACCGAGCGAGTTTGCTCGTGTAGGAGATCCCAACATGTCGAGAAATTCGCGGCCGTCTTCCGTCCACAACCGGCATCCCTCGCCGCGCGCAAAGATTGTCGGACCTTCATCAGCGATTTCCTGACGACTCACAATTGGGAAAATCATATGGTCCAATGCGGACCTTGTCATCGATTCCAGATTGTTCTCGTTGTAGAGTGTCATTCTTTTGGCAGTGTCGCAAACAGAAAAACGGCGGGCGGTCCAGACGCCGCCCTCCAGAGGTGTACCTGCGCTGGGAAGAAAATAATCACATCACGCAAGGCCCCGAGGGTGTCTACACACTACCATCCGACGAACCGGGGTTGGGCTGGGATTTCGAGGTAACTTAAGATACTTGTCTACTCATTAAGGAGTGCAAAATGCGACGTAGAATTTTTCTTAGCAACTCGGCTATGGCAGGATTAGCTGTCTGCGTGAACAGCGCGGCGGCGAAGCCCGGTGACATTCCAAAACGAGCGTTCGGGAAAACCGGTGAACGCCTGACAATTATTGGACAGGCCGGTGGACGTTTCCCGCTGGGTACGTTCGATGATGCTAAAGCAATCACGCTGCGAGCCTATGAGCTTGGCGTGAACTATTTTGATACGGCGCGAATCTACTGGGATGGCAAATCAGAAGAAGTCTATGGGGCGGTTCTGCCGCCTTATCGAAAACATATATTTCTCACAACCAAATCACCCCAGCGCTCGCGGCGGGCGGCCGAAGCGGATCTTGACAAATCGCTCCGCGCCTTGAAAGCCGATTATGTGGACCTGTGGCAGATTCACCAGGTTAGCGAGATGGATGAAGTTCATCAGATCTTCGCCCCGGGTGGAGCGATCGAAGCCTTCGAAGCCGCTAAGAAAGCTGGCAAGTGCCGTTTCATCGGCTTCACGGGACACCACGACCCCGACGTTCACTTGGCCATGCTGAAAAACTACGACGAGTACGACACGATTTTGATGCCGCTGAATCCTGCCGATCCATCCTATTTGAGCTTCGAAAAGAATGTTCTCCCAGTCGTAGTGGAACGCGGTATGGGCATTCAGGCAATGAAAAGCACCGGGAATGCAAAATTGCTGCAAGGCATGCATTTGCGAGATTGCATATCGTACGTCTTGAGCCTGCCCGTTCACTGCCTGGCGCTCGGATGTACGACAATCGGACAGCTCGAAGACGATGTTCGTATTGCGCAGCAATTCAAACCGTTGAGCGAAGCTCAAATGACCGAGTTGCGCAAAGTAGGCGCGCAGTA
>JBPYFC010000085.1:0-5147 GCA_051984705.1 Chthoniobacterales bacterium
ATTTCGGCCCCGGATTTGATTGCCTGGGGGCTGCGCTCCAGCTTTGGAATCGAGTCACCATCGATCGAGCCGACCAAGATATACCGTTGCCGGAGATTGTTGCAGAAGCCGCCGGGCTCTTCTTCAGGCATTCCGGGATTTCGCCTTTTCCTTTTCGTTTCAGGATAACGGGCGAAGTCCCACGCGCTCGCGGGCTCGGCAGCAGTGTGACAGTGCGAGCCGGAGTGCTCATCGCCCTCAATCATTACCTTAATCAGCCGTTTGCACTGGAACAAATTTGCAGTCTATGTACCGAGCTGGAAGGTCACCCGGATAACGCTGCAGCAGCTATCTTCGGCGGATTTACGATCGTTAACAGCGCTACCAATAGAGTTGACCGGTTTGACATCGATCCAGAAATTAAATTCGTTCTATTTATTCCCGATTTCGAGGTGAAGACTAGTGACGCGCGAAAAGTGGTCCCGGCGACTTATCCGCGGGAAGCTGTTGTCCAGAATCTCGCTAATGTAAGCCGGATCGCAGCAGCATTCGCCTCCAAACGCTATGACATCCTCCAAGATGCTTTTGCCGATCGACTCCATCAGCCGTACCGCGAACCACTTGTCCCCTTTCTCGGAAAAGTACTAGATGCCGCGACCAAAAGCGGCGCCATTGGTGGCTTCTTGAGCGGATCCGGGTCAACAATCGCGTGTTTAACACTATCGGATGGCGATAAGGTTGCAGCTGCGATGCAGAGAAGCGCGACTGAAGCAAACGCCAAAGTACTAATTGTCAGCGCTGACAACGCCGGCGCAAAGATCTTGCCCACACCAATTACAGAATGAGACGTTGGCTTGACGACCTCGAACAGTACGCAATCGAAGTCATCCTCAACAAGAGGCATGGGTTTCGCGCCTCACTTCTTCGGGTCATTTTGCGCGCGCTGTCGTTCATCTATCTGGCAATTGTTCAAGTCCGCCTCTATCTGTACCGGAACCGGATCCTGAAAGAACATCGGCTTGGCTGTTTGGTGATCAGCATCGGAAACTTAACTGTCGGAGGAACCGGGAAAACGCCTGTAGTCGAAAAGTTCGCGCGCGCTCTGCAACGGGGCGGACGCAAGGTTGCTATCCTGAGCCGCGGCTACAAGAGTATCGATAAGCGCCGAAAGAAAAGCTGGTTAGAGCGACTGATTGATCAAAATACTCCAGATCCGCCGCGTGTCGTTTCAGACGGCAAAAACGTCTTGCTGGATTCCGCTACGGCTGGAGACGAGCCATACATGCTGGCTTCTAACCTGCGCGGGGTGGCAGTGGTGGTCGACAAAGACAGGGTGAAAGCCGGGCTGCACGCGATTAAAGAGCTCGATGTCGACACACTGCTATTAGATGATGGTTTGCAGTATCTCCACCTCAAACATCGCCTTGATATCGTCCTAGTAGACCGCCAGGCACCGTTCGGTAACGAGCACCTCCTTCCCAGGGGTACGCTCCGCGAGCCTCCTCGAAACATCCGACGCGCGAGCTATATTCTAATTACCAAATGCAACGGAGAATCGAATGACGCTCTGATCCAACGGATTCGCCGATTCAATCGAACGGCCGAGATCATCGAATGTGCGCACCGCCCACTCTATCTTCAGCACGTTTATAGGGACGAACGCCTCCCACTCGACTATCTCCAGGATCTATACATTGCTTCGTTATGCGGAATCGCGGCGCCGGAAAGTTTTGAATCAGGGTTGCGCAGCCTTGGCGCGAAGATCGAATTATCACGGCACTTTGCCGATCATCATCGCTACTCGGAGAAAGAGCTTCGAACATTTTTACAGCGTTGCGTCAAACGGGATGTCCACGCAATTATCACGACCGAAAAAGACGCTGTTCGATTACCCAAATTGGATCCTCTACCCGTTCCGATTTATTACCTGCGCGTCGAGATTGAGATTCTGACGGGGCACGAGACCTGGGATCATTGCGTTAAGCGGATCTGTCATCTGCAGACTGTAGAAGTTGCCTGACGGAGCCGCGCCTGCTCCGAATGCTTTCGGGGTTGATCGTCTTCGGTCCACCGTCGACAGTCGACCATTTGTTCTGGGCCACAAGCCATCTCGAGTAACGCAAGCGCAGATTTTGTCTCACGAGCGCCTGACCTCTTTCTTAAAACAAATTACTGACAAAGTTGTCTGACTCCCAGTAACGTAGCGTTACCCGTCATGTCTACGCGGCATTCTAAATTAAGAATTGGAATCGTTGGTGCCGGAAACATCGTTAAAACGCGCCATCTTCCGGCGCTGAAGAAGATCGCGGATGTCGAGATCGCCGCTGTTTGCAACTCGACTTACGAAAGCTCGGAGCAATTTTGCCGAGAGTACGCTCCAGAAGCGGCTCCGCATCGAAACTGGGCTGAGCTCGTTTCCGATCCAGATATCGATATTATCTGGATTGGCACTCCACCCTACCTGCACTGCACAATCGCGGTTTCCGCTCTTGAATCAGGCAAACACGTGTTTTGCCAGGCGCGCATGGCGCTCAATTTGGCCGAGGCCGAAGAGATGCTCGCTGCGTCCCAAAGAAATCCGCACCTTGTGACGATGATTTGTCCTCCTCCTCACGGTCTGCGAGGAACATTATTCGTGCAGAAATTGATGGCGGAGAGCTTCCTCGGTATACCGCATCATCTCCAGCTCCAGAGTTTTTCGAGTGCGTATATCGATCCGGAGACCCCGCCGCACTGGCGCCAACGGGAAGAGCTCTCTGGTTTGAATGTACTAACGCTCGGGATCTATGCAGAAGTCGTGCAGCGCTGGTTCGGCCCAATCACTCATGTTTTCGCTCACCAGAAAACCATCACCCCAATTCGTCAGGGATACGAAATCAGGATCCCAGATTTGGTATTGGTGCTTTGCCAGTTCGAAAATGGCATGGAAGGCGTAATGGAATTCAGCGGGATCGCCCCCCTCGATAAACGCGACCGCCTCCAGCTATTCGGTGACAAAGGCATGCTAATCTACGACTTCGAGACCGACAAAATCACCGGCGGACGGGTGGGTGACAAAGAAGCGGTTCCAATCGAAATTCCAAAAGAATTGGAGCAACGCTGGAGCGTCGAGGAAAACTTTATCGCAGCGGTCCGCTCTCCGGCTAATATCCACCCGAACCCAGGCTTTAAAGAAGGCGTCCGCTACATGCGCGTCGTACAGGCCGTAGCGGATTCAATCGCAGAGGGACGCGAGGTAGCAATAGGCGAGTGACGAGACAGAATACGGAAGACAGGAGGTTCCCTGTCTCCTGTCTTCCGTATTCTGTCTCCTCAACTCACACTTTCGCTGCCGTCGGGACCATGATCCCATCCCGCATACCATGCAGGATCTTTTTATCGGCAGGAACGATTGTCGCCAATGCGCCTCCTAAACGGATCTCCTTTTCCGAGACCACAAAATAGTACGGACAAAGACGCACGCGCCCCCGAAGCGTACTGATGGCTTCCGTCTTCGAATCGTAGTCCGGCTGATCCACAAGCCGTCCCTTGAAGAATTTCTGCAAGATATATGGATTCCGCGGAAACGAATTAATCGCGTTATCGATCCGATCTGCCCACTCCTTGTGAGGCAAGTCCTGGCCCATGAATACACCATGCGCGCCCCATGCCAGCTCGGAAAAGCCGCTGATCTTCAAAACATATTCCCGTTGTTTCTGACTAAACTTTTTGAGGTCGCGCCAATCCTGAATACCAAGTCCTGGAATAACTGCGTAATGAGGCACGGGAGCCGGATCTGCTACCCAACTTCGGGGAATCAGCGATCGTAGCTTGCGCCAGTGACGATCGCTCAAGTGCCGGCGCCAGTACTCTTGCAGCGGCGGAGCCCAGAAAAGCGCAAACCAAAGTTTCTCCTCGAGGTACGGCTTGATTGGTGGAGTTATTTGCAGTTTACCGGATTGAGTCGCAGCCAGCAGCGACGCTCGAGAAGCTAAATTAGGCAGGTCGAATAGTTCGAAAAATCGATAGAACGGTTCCGGTGACCGAAAGTCCGCCTGCTCGGCCATAACAACTTTCCAGTGCTCGCCATATTTGTGATTTAGCTCGTGGCAAAGCCATCGCATCTCTGGCTCGTAGGTTGCGGATTCACTTGAGATCGCAATTTGTCCTCGAGGCAAAATACCTCGGAATCCATCTAATATGCCATCGGTTCCTCCCAGCACATCGAATCCAAGTGCGCTGTAGGTCTGGTTCAGCCAACCAGTGAGGCCGATTCCACCCGGCACAGAATCGAGCTCCGAAATTGAGTATCCTTCTTCCGTAAGTATTAAGTCGGGACGAATGACTCTGGGAATTTCGTCTCGAAACTTCCGACCAAGCTCTATTAGCTCTGGCGGTTTGCCCGCATCGAGATATTGCGCAATCCAGGAGGGCTGTTTTCTTTTTACGCTCTGTTGATATAAGAGATTTGACGCTTTGACAAATTTCAGCAGCCAATGTCCGAGCCTCTCCAGCTCATCGGCAAAAGCGGAGCTGATCAGAAAAGGCTCAGGCGAAAGCAGCCACTCTTTTCGAGCGAATAGCCCTTCTTTCGGGAACCGATCCCGAATTTTCTGGATACGCTCGAGTTCGACTGATCCAACCATGCGCTAGGCAAGAAGCTTAAGGGCTTGGCGGACCAGTTCTTCTGCATCGGCAGGGTTAGAACCTTTTCCAGCGAGTACTTCACGTACCGCTTTCTGCGCTTCGACCTGCTTAAATCCAAGAGAAATGAGCGCCAATACGGCGTCGTTCATTCGCGTCTGCTGATCGTCCCGGCCAGCTGCAGTTACCTCCCAAGCAGCAGCCACACCCAATTTGTCTCTCAGCTCCAAAATGATCCTCTCGGCCGTCTTTTTTCCGACTCCTTTCAGCCTCGCCAGGCCGTCTATATCGCGGTTCACAACAGCTGTCTTGAACTGATTCACGCTCATTCCGCTGAGCACAGCCAAAGCCAATTTCGGGCCGATACCCGAAACGTGCTGCAATAGCAATCGGAACAGATCCCGTTCAGGCGCAGTAACAAACCCGAACAACAAATGTGCATCTTCCCGAACTACAAAATGCGTCAATAATCGCACACGTGCTCCGGGTTGTGGTAATCGATCGAAACTTGAGAGCGGAATTTGAACAAGATATCCAACCCCTTG
>JBPYFC010000086.1:0-4152 GCA_051984705.1 Chthoniobacterales bacterium
GTATGGGTCAATGCTGCTATGATCGTCGCTAGGCCGCCTGCCGCAGCGACACCGGTGGGCACCCTTAACCACCGAGCGGTTTCCCCGAAAAGGTCCTGTAGTTGTTCTTTGATCCTGGCATCGGACAGCTGCTCGACTAGCGTCAGTTGTAATCGCTGGAGCACCGCCTGGCGCTGACTCAAAAACGCCGGGATCGCCGCCCTAACTTGCTTGCGCGCATCCGCACCGAATTGAAGACTTACTCGCTCCTGTAGATCTTCCCAAATCGATCGGAGATCGGTCTCTAATAGATTCAACGCGTGCTCGATTCGAGTCTGCACTTCTTTCCTGACATCGGTTTCCACGTGATCCTGGAAATCTTTTTCCCAGCGGCCGCCGGAGAAGATCATCTTGATTGTTTGTCCAAACGTCAGGCGCTCTTCCAATAGCTTTTCTCCGCGCGTCCTGCAGGTGTCGTACGCTTGCTCAATTTCGCGAATGAACCCACCAACCTGACGCTGCGTCTGCTGCTTCCGCGAATCGAACGTTCCTCGAATCGCAGTAAGCTTCTCCTGATCCGATTTCAAAATGTCTAACGAACCCTGAACACGCGCGCGCAGCCCGCCGGTGATAACCTGAGCGGTTTGAGCAACAGAGCGCAATTTGCCGCCCCGTTCTTCGCTTTGCGAAACAGTTTGGTTGATCCATTCTTCGAGCGCCCCCAAGCCGCTTTCCGGCCAAAGCGACTTCTGCGTCGGGTCTGTTTTCGCCAGGAACGCCTTTTTGGCCGAGACAGCGAAGATTGGACAGCTATCGCCCAAGATCTGGAGGATCGTCTGTTCAAGATGCCGGATGACTACATCTACTTCTTCAGATGTTCGAAGATCGGCCTGTTGCACGACGAAAACGATCCGCTTCTTCCATTCGCGTCCTAGCAACCGAAGAAAATCCCACGCTGAAGCCGCCCAAGGATTAGTGACCGAAAAGACGAATACTATCAGATCAGCCACCGGAATGAATTTTTCTGTTATCTCCTGATGGTTCGCCACGATGGTGTTGGTTCCGGGGGTATCGACAATGTTGAAATCTTTGAGGAAATCGATTGGCCGGAACCGTTCGGTCACATGTTCCGAAAGCTGTGCGTCTCTCTCAGATTCGCCGTACGTAAAAACATAGATGCGGTCAGTCGCCGGAAGGACGTCGACTTTGCAGAAATCCCGGCCAAATAGAGCGTTCAATAAGGAGGATTTCCCTGACTTAACCTCGCCCACCACGACAAACAAAAACGGCTGATGCAGTTGATTGGCCAGATTCTGCAGGTTTTGCAGCGTCTCTTCCGGCGCGCCAACCTGTTGGGCAAGCGCAGTGAGCGAGCCTAGCGAAGTGCCGAGCTGAGAGCGGAGTTCAAGGTATTTCTCACCAACCATTGTTTGGGACCAAGACGCTAACGGCTACTCCGCTTTGGATCTCAGGTCACGATAAATCGCGCCTCGGGTTTCACGTCGCCCAGCACCATTTTGAAGAGTCGAGCAGGCAGTGACGTGAGCTAACCTGAAAAAAGTGGTGCTGGGCGACGTGAACCCAACACGCTTTTAGCGCCGGCAACACCGATCTTATTGGCCATTTGCCGGGGCCGCGCTCTGCCCGGCGTTTCCTGGCGCCGAACCGGGAGTCATCGCCTTTGGCTTGCCGGTTGCAGGACCGATTTTCGTATTTCCTGCCGGCTGTTGCTTTTCGCCCGAAGTCTTTGGCGTACTGGACGTCTGCGCCTTTTCCGGTTTAGGCGGGGCCGGTTTATTCATTGCGATTAGCTCGCTGACGGTCACAAACTTGAATCCCTTTGCCAGAAGCGCGTCGAAGGTGGCAGGCATCGCGTCCACAGTCGGCTTGTGGATATCATGCGATAAAATGATCGCCCCTGGTTCGGCACCAGCCAAAATGCGTCTGGATACAACCGATGAACCGGGTCGCTTCCAATCCAGCGGATCGACTGACCAAAGAATTGTGCTCAAGCCAAATTTTTCCCCAATCCAATCACGCTGGCGTTTGGTAATCGCTCCGTACGGTGGCCGCATGATTTTTGGTGTATACCCGCAGGCTTCTCGGATTGCGTCCGAAGTCCGAGTTATTTCTGAAGTAACCCGATCGTCCGAGAGCTTGGACAATTGCGGATGATCCCAGGTATGATTTCCGATTTCATGTCCTTCTGCCAGCATTCGCTTCACGATTTCAGGATGCTGAACGACGTTTTCGCCTATGAGGAAGAACGTTGCCTTAATATTACGTTGTTTAAGAATGTCCAACAGGCGAGGGGTGTTCTCAGCGCTAGGCCCGTCATCGAAGGTCATCGCAATGTAGGGACCGTCCACATGCGCGTCGGAATAGGTACCGGTTTTAGGTGCCGCTGCCGGCGAAGGAGCCGGCGACGCCGATGGCTGAGCTCCCTGCGGAGGCTCCTCCGCACGAACGATAGGAATCAGAAAGCCGATCGCGAGTGCTGGCACTAAAAGACGCAATACGTTCATAAAAATCGGTGGAGAATAGGTTCTAGTTTTTTGACAGTAGATTCCGGCCAACGTTTTGGATCCGTCACAAAAGCTGAGTCGAGCGCCCGGTGCTCGGGCCAGCTCGGTTCCGATGGGATCTGATCGATAATTTTTGGCAGTATGTTTCGCGCGGCCTCGGCGTTTGCCGCCAAGTGTTCAATTACAGTCTGGGCGCTTACGGGTTCTTCCTCTACTCGCCAACAGTCGTAATCGGTTACGAAGTTCATTGAGGCAAGGGAAATCTCAGCCTCGCGAGCGAGCTTAGCTTCCGACAGATTGGTCATTCCAACGATGGCGAATCCTTGTCTTCGGTAGAATTCGGACTCCGCTCGCGTTGAAAACGCAGGACCGTCCATCTGGATATAGACGCCGCCATTATGAACTTTGTATCCGAGATTTGAGCCGGCTTTGGAGATGAGCTCACGCAATTCGCGGCTGGTCGGATCAGCGAATCCGATATGGGCCACAATGCCCTCGCCGAAAAAAGTCGTCGCGGTATGCCGGCTGCTCCGATCAAAAAATTGTGAGGGAAGCACAATATCTCTCGGCGCGTATTCCTCCTGGAGGCTGCCTACCGCGCCTACGCTGATAATCCAGCGGACATTCAGAGAGCGTAGCGCGTAAATATTTGCTCGATGATTTATTTCCGTCGGCAAAAGCCGATGCCCTTTGCCATGCCGAGGCAGAAAATAGACCTGCCGTCCAAATAATTTTCCCGAAACCAAATGATCCGACGGATCGCCGAACGGTGTTTCTACGGCGACTTCCCTCAAATCCTCCAGTCCCTTTATTTCGTACAGACCGCTCCCGCCGATCACGCCAATGGCCGGGACATTCGTGCGTTTGTCATCCATCATAACCCTTGATTTTTAGACTGCCCGGGCGTTGCAAGCAACGCCCGGGCTCCAAGTACCCCGGAATGTCGCTGGCGGCGTTCCCAGCCTATTTGAGGCCGATCTTGTTTTCTGCGCCGAGCAATCCTGCTACTTGGACGTCCAGTTTTTCGATCGGAACGAAAGTCGTTACCAGTGCGCCTTGCCGATCAACCAGCCACATTTCGGGAATTGATCGGACGCCATATTTCGCCGCAAATTCGTTATCCCAACCTTTGCCATCGAAATACTGAGGCCACGGGAGCGATTTTTTGGCGACGAAATTTGCCAGCGCCTTCGCATCCTTGTCCAACGAAATTCCAATTAGCACCAAGCCCCGGTCTTTGTACTTGTCGTAAACCTTTTGAACGGTCGGCAATTCCCGATTGCAATCCGGACACCAGGATGCCCAGAAATCAACTAGAACAACCTTCCCACGGAAATTTCGCAGATCGATTTTTGTGCCGTCCGTCGCATTAAACTGCAGATCGACCAATTTTCGAATTAACTCGGCTTTCTTCAATCGCGCCTTGGCGGCGTCGGCCAGCTTCGCATCAGCAGCCTTGGTCAACTGTTGCAGAAACGCTTTGCCGCGTTCCGGGTCGAGTTGGAGCAAAAGATTTGCGCGAGCCAGTTGAAAAGAAATCAGCCTTTCGTCGTTTGGTTGCTTCTGAATGTAGTCTCCGATTCGTTTCTCAAGTTCTTCGGCCTGTTCTCGAGTCGTAATCAAATCAGGATTATTTAACCATTGTCCC
>JBPYFC010000087.1:0-2740 GCA_051984705.1 Chthoniobacterales bacterium
GATCCATTTAGCGTCAAAAATCGCGCGCTGACCGACGAGGTCATGGACGAGCGACTGGCCAATTACGCGATCCCGGTCGATTTGCCTTTGGTTGTGCAGGTGTCGCGGTTCGATCGCTGGAAAGATCCAGTGGGGGTAATTCAGGCGTTCAAAATCGCACGTAAAGAGGTAGACGCGACGCTAGTTTTGCTAGGGAATTTTGTTACTGACGACCCGGAAGGGGCCAAGGTCTATGAGGAACTTACGAGCTTGCGCGACGAGCGTATTCTTGTTTCGTCCGCTGGAGACGACACTGCGCTGGTCAATACTCTGCAACGAAGGGCATCGGTTGTGATGCAGAAATCGATTCGCGAAGGCTTCGGATTAACTGTCACAGAGGCGATGTGGAAAGGCACGCCGGTGATTGGCGGGAATGCAGGCGGAATCCCCAACCAGATTGAAGATGGAGTGAACGGATTTCTCGTATCATCGGTAAACGAAGCTGCACAGCGATTGGTTCAACTATTAAGAGATCAGAAACTGAGAGAACAGATGGGCAAGCGGGCGCGCGCGACAGTCGCTGAACGGTTCCTGCTGACGCGGTACCTGGAACAGTACCTTGATCTGTTCGGATCGTTCGAGACGAGCTTTCGGCTGCGTCCATCGGGGATCAGTTAACGCGGCAGTACTGAATCAATTACCGCCAATAACTGATCGGGCGTAAAGGTTATTCAGATGTTTTTGAAAGCCGGCCGCTAAGGTGACGTCTTTTTGATATCCGTGCGCCGCCATCGCTATAACTGGAACTTGACCCAGAGGACGGAAAGACCAGAAAGACGCGCAGCAAGTACTAAAAGTGGGGCCGCTAACGTCTAGAGAAGTTTTGATAAATCGTTCCGTTTGAGGTGCCTACGCGGCCTTTCAACAATTTCGCAATGATTTTTCATAGGCCCGCCACCATCAAACCAAAGCCGCTTCCGTCGAGCGAATAATCTCGGCAAAACTTCGTGGATCGAGGCTGGCGCCGCCAATCAATGCGCCATCGATATTCTTTTGGCGCATCAGTTCTTCAGCGTTGTCCGGTTTAACGCTGCCTCCATATTGAATACGCATTCTATCGGCGGTCGGCGGGTCGGCGAGTTCGGCCAAAATCGAACGAACGAACAGATGCGCCTCTTCGGCTTGTTGGGGACTGGCATTCCGGCCTGTTCCGATCGCCCAGATCGGCTCGTAAGCCACGATCACTTCCGTAAAATCCTTCTTTCCAACCCCATTCAACCCGGCGCGTAATTGTTTTTCGAGCACCTGCTCCACTTGCCCAGCGTCCCTCTCTCGCAACGTCTCGCCTATACAGAAAATCGGCCGAAGACCTGCATCTAGAGCCGCTTTGATCTTGCGATTAACAATCTCGTCTGTTTCTCCGAATAGAGTCCGCCGTTCGCTATGACCAAGGATGACGTACTTCACATAGAGAGCTCTCAACATTGTGGCGCTGATCTCACCTGTGTAGGCGCCATTTTTCTCCCAGTGCAAGTTCTGAGCCCCGATACGGACTGATTGCAGCTTTTCTGAAAACGCGGTCAGGGTAGCAATTGCCGTGAACGGAGGAATAATCACGACCTCCACGTCGTTCACTGCCCGCATTTCCGGTAAGAAAGACTCCAGATACGATTCGGCCTCGGTTTGAGTCAGGTTCATTTTCCAGTTGGCCGCCAGAATCTTCCTTCGCATAGTCGTCCTACTTGTTGGTCAATGCGGCGATTCCAGGCAACTCTTTCCCTTCCAGAAGCTCGAGCGAAGCGCCCCCTCCCGTGGAAATGAACGTCATCCTATCGGCCAGCCCAAATTGCTTTACCGCAGTCACAGAATCGCCACCACCTATTATCGTTGTCGCACTCGATTCTGCTAAAGCCAAAGCCAGTTCCCGCGTTCCGTTGGCGAAATCCGGCATCTCGAAGACACCCATCGGGCCATTCCAAAGAACCGTTTTGGCCGCTCTAAGCTCAGTTTTGTATTCAGCGACCGTTTCGCGGCCGATGTCCACTGCCAGCCAACCTTCGCTGATTCCGTGCTCGGGCGAGAGCAATTCGGTGTTCCTGGATGGAGCGCCGGCCTTGACCTCCTGGGTCTCGATGCTGTCGACCGGTAACAGGAATTTCACCCCCTTTTGTTTTGCCAGCTCAAGAATCTCCTTCGCTAATCCTACTTTATCCGCCTCAACTCGACTCCCGCCGGTAGGTATGCCGATTGCTTTGAAGAAAGTGTTGGCCATCGCACCGCCGATCAGGAAGACCTGCGCTTTCTCCATCAGAGCTTTGATCACATCGATCTTGTCGGAAACCTTGGCCCCGCCCAACAGCACCAGGAATGGAGGTGCCGGTTTCGTCAGCTCATCTCTGAGGTACTGCAACTCGCGCTCCATCAGAAGACCCATTGCCGCCTGTGGCAAAAATTGCGCCACACCGGCAGTGCTCGCGTGCGCCCGATGGGCCGCCCCGAACGCATCGTTAACGTAAATGTCCCCTAACCGCGCAAGGCGCTCCGCAAACCCGGGATCGTTTGCTTCTTCTTCCTTAAAATAACGAACGTTCTCAACCAGAAGAACTCCTCCCTCTGGGAGCGCCCGAGACGCCGCTTCCACGTTCGGGCCAACGACCTCGGGAGAAAACTCGACCGGCGGCGGGATCATCTGCGCGAGATGATCCGCTACCGGCTTTAACGAATATTTTGGATCGGGCTTTCCCTTCGGCCTGCCGAAATG
>JBPYFC010000088.1:0-4281 GCA_051984705.1 Chthoniobacterales bacterium
GCTGGCAGAGGTATTGCTCAGCTGATTACCGAAGGTCAAATCATTAACTTCCTTGACCCCACCATGGTTTACCTGGGGAACGGTCACCTGTTTGGGTTGCCGTTCACTCTTACGCTTATTTTGGCAATGCTGCTGCTGACGTATTTGCTGGTCAGGAGGACTACGCTCGGTCTTTTTATCGAGTCGGTTGGAGACAATGACGAAGCCAGCCGGTACAGCGGCATTAACGCCAGACAAGTAAAGCTCCTGGTCTACACATTCTCGGGGTTCTGCGCCGGGCTGGCAGGCCTGGTTGCTTGTTCCAATATTCGTAGCGCCGATGCGAACAACATCGGGCTCTACTTGGAACTGGACGCAATTCTGGCAGTGGTCATTGGTGGCACCTCACTGCGAGGGGGCCGTTTTTACTTGATCGGAGCTGTGATTGGGGGGCTGTTTATCCAGACCCTCACCACAACTTTTTATGCGCGGAACGTGAGCTCAGATATTTCGCCGGTGCCCAAAGCACTCGTGATTATCGCCGTCTGCTTATTCCAAGCGGAAGCGTTCCGAAAGCGAGCAGGCCAGCTGTTTCTCCCGATTCGGGATGCGTTGAAACCGGTCTTCGCTCGATTCCGTCTCCCATCTGCCGCGCGCCATGATACGCCTAGGCCCTAAGTACATACCGCTTCTCGCAACAGCCGTAGTCTTGCTTGCGGTCTTCGGTGTGGGATCGCTTGTCTATCCGAATTTCGGTACGCCGCGGGTCATTGTGAATTTGCTGAACGACATGGCCTTCGTCGGTGTTGCCGCGGTGGGAGAATCGTTTGTGATTCTTTCCGGGGGCATCGACCTCTCTGTTGGATCGATGATTGCTTTCGTTGGGATCTTGATTGCCAGGCTTCTGCAGGCTGGATGTGATCCGTTCCTGGCTATGGCAATCTCGCTCTGCATCGGTGTTCTCGCCGGCAGCATCATGGGGTGTTTGATACATTTCTTTGATCTGCCCCCGTTTCTAGTGACTTTGGCGGGACTTTTCTGTTTGCGGGGCCTTGGTTTTGTCATTTACCCGGAATCGATTGGCATCGATCATCCGTTCTATAGCCAGGTGCTGCCTCAGCTTTCGGTCCTGATCGCGCCCAAAGCGGTTTTGCCTTTTACGGCGATGTGTTTCCTTGCGGCCGTCGCAATCGGAAGTTTTCTGGCGAGTTTTACACGATTCGGGCGAAATGTTTATGCGATCGGGTCGAACGAAAATTCTGCGCGTCTGATGGGGCTGCCTATTGGACAAACCAAGATTGTTACCTACGCACTTGCCGGGTTTTTTTCTGCGCTAGCCGGGATCGTAGCGACCTTCTACATGCAGTCGGGGAACCCTGCTTCGTTTGTAGGACTGGAATTGGACGCGATCGCGTCGGTGGTCATTGGCGGAACACTTCTTACGGGTGGGGTCGGGTTTATTCCCGGGACTCTGATGGGAGTGCTGATCCTCGGCTTGATTCAACAGATCATCATTTTTAATGGGACGCTTAACAGCTGGTGGACCAAGATCGTTATCGGGGTTCTGCTGTTGGTTTTCATTGTGCTGCAGAAGTTTATTTCGCGGAGGCGGGCAGGGATCGGGGCGTGAGAGTGGGGTAGGAATCGTTTCGGCGTGTGGGCGTATGGGCGTGCCGACGCATGCTCGCTTTCGGACGCCGATACGCCGATACGCCGATACACCGATACAATCCGCCCTACAGCGCTTCTAACTCCACCAGATCCGCATATGTCTGGCGCCGGCGTACCAAAGTAGCCTGCTCGCCATCGATCAACACCTCGGCCGGGAGAGGACGTGAGTTGTAATTGGACGCCATTGCGAAGCCGTAGGCGCCGGCGCTCATGAGAGCAAGGATTTCGCCAGGACGCGGCTCAGGCAGTTCACGGTCTAGCGCAAAAAAGTCACCGCTCTCGCAAACCGGTCCAACGACATCCGCTTTGATTACAGCTCGATCTTTCGATTCATGCAATGGGACGACCTCGTGATATCCTTGATACAAAGCGGGCCGGATCAAATCGTTCATTCCGGCGTCCACGATGACGAACGTTTTCGACGCTGTGCGCTTCAGGTAGAGAACCTTCGTTAATAAAACACCAGCGTTACCGACAAAGAACCTGCCTGGCTCCAAAAGTATCTGGAGTTTCAAATCTTGCAGGCGTGGCAGGATCGCTGACGCGTACTGATCAATCGTGAGAACGTTTTTCGATTGCTCTGTTTTCCACCAAACTTCGTCTCCGCTTTCTAAAGAGCCGCGGTAGACGATTCCGATGCCGCCACCGACACTGAAGAATTCAATACGAAAAGCACTCTTGAGACGACGGACGACGGGAACCATTTTCTCGATCGCCTGAACAAACGGCTTGGCGTCGGTAATCTGCGAGCCAATATGCATCTGTACCCCGCGAAGCCGGAGATTGCCCAGTTCCGATGCGCGTTGATAGACGGCCTCGACCTGGTCGATTCCTACGCCAAACTTGTTCTCGCTCTTTCCAGTGCTGATATATTTGTGTGTGTCGGCCGAAACATCCGGGTTTACCCGGATTGCGACCGGAGCCTGCTGGTTGAGCTGGCGAGCCGTTTCGTTGATCGCACGCAGTTCCTCTTCGGATTCCGCGTTGAAGCTGTGAACGCCAGAGCGGAGGGCGTACTCGATCTCTTCGCGCGTCTTGCCAACGCCGGCGAAAGTGCATTTGCTCGGATCGCCTCCAGCCTTGATGACGCGGTACAGTTCACCACCGGAAACAATATCAAACCCGGCGCCTTGTTCCGCCAGAAGCCGAATCACGGCAAGATTAGAATTGGCTTTGAGAGCATAGCAGATCTGATGATCAATCGTGGCGAGGGAATCGTTGAGGCGTTGAAAGTGGTCGACGATTGTTCGCCGGCTGTAAACATAAAGCGGCGTACCGAACTGCTCGGCTACTCTATTCAGATCGGCTTCTTCGCAGGCTAAATGGCCGCGCCGGTAATGAAAAGAGTGCATTGGGGTAAGAATACAGGAGACAGGATACAGGAGACAGGAGATACGCTAAGTCAACTGGGGGCTTCACATTCTGTCTCCTGTATTCTGTCTCCTTCTTTCAAACGCACAGTCCCGTTTGATGCTGGCAGGCTGTGACAGTGTTGGCCATGAGCATCGCGACGGTCATCGGGCCCACGCCGCCGGGGACTGGGGTGATGGCACTGGTCCGCGGCGCGACTTCATCGAAAGCGACGTCGCCTGTGATCCTGTAACCGCTTTTCTTAGAAGGATCCTTGATTCGGTTGATGCCGACATCAATGATCACAGTGCCTTCTCGCACATGCTCGGCCCGGATAAAATGTGCTTTACCGATTGCAGCCACCAATATGTCTGCAGAGCGTGTGATCGACGGCAGATCGCGACTCCGGGAGTGGGCGATTGTGACCGTGGCGTCCCCGCCCTTTCCTTTGCGCATAAGAAGCAATCCCAGCGGTTTACCAACCAGCATACTGCGGCCGACAATGACCACATGCGCCCCTTCAAGATTGATGTTGTTATCGAGTAACAGGCGCTGGCATCCGAGCGGCGTACACGGAACCAGACCACTCGGGTCACCGATCGTAAGCTTACCGACATTTACAGGATGAAACCCATCAACATCTTTTGCCGGATCAATCGCCAGTGTGATCTCAGCTTCGTTGATCTGAGGCGGCGGGGGTGATTGGACTAGAATGCCGTGAATGGCGGGATCACGATTTAACGTGTAGACGATATTCAGGAGTTCGGCCTGCGTCGTTTCTTTGGGAAGCTCGATCTTTCTGGAAAAAAATCCTAACTCTTGTGAGGTCCGATCTTTGTTGCGTACGTAGGTAACCGAGGCGGGGTTATCGCCAACTAGAACCACGGCCAACCCGGGCGTGATCCCATGTTTCCTCAGTCTGGAAACGGTCTCGCGCGTTTCCGCATTGATACGTTCCGCCGATTTCTTTCCGTCGATTAATTGAACCATTGTTTCGGAGCCAGGAGCCAGGAGTCAGGCGTCAGGCGTCAGGCGTCAGGGGTCAGGGGTGAGGAGTCAGGAGTCAGGAGTCAGGAGTCAGGAGTCAGGACCCACCTACGCCAACCAGTCGGTGTGGAACGTGCCGGGTTTATCGATGCGTTCGTATGTGTGTGCGCCGAAATAGTCGCGTTGGGCCTGGAGCAGGTTAGCGGGTAAGCGTTTCTGGCGATAGCTATCGAAGTAGCTAAGCGAAGCAGCGAAGGCTGGTACGGCGACTCCGGCCCGGATCGCCCGCGAAAT
>JBPYFC010000089.1:0-9805 GCA_051984705.1 Chthoniobacterales bacterium
GAACGGTTGTGACCCGATTTTGAAGGAACGTCTGTTCGGCCTGACAAACAGCGAAGGCAACCACGGCGAGGACGTCAAAGAAGTCTACTATTACCTGGACGCGACCCCGACGCATTCCTACCTGAAGATGCTCTACAAGTATCCGCAGCGGGAGTTTCCGTACAGCCGGCTGGCGGAAGAAAATCGAGGGCGGAGCAAGCAGGATGCAGAATTTGAGCTGATCGACACGAATGCTTTCGATGAAGACCGATATTTTGACGTTTTTGTCGAATACGCCAAGGCCTCTCCGGAAGACATTCTGATGCTGATCACGGTTTGTAACCGCGGCCCAGAAGAGGCCGTGATTCACGTGCTGCCCCAGCTCTGGTTCAGAAACACCTGGTCGTGGGGATACGATACCAAGAGGCCAATCCTCCAGGCGCTCGCTGACGGCTCCGTTGCGGCGTTGCATCCTGTGCTCGGCCAGTACAACATTTACGTGGATAGGAGCCCGTCGCTACTGTTTTGTGATAACGAGACCAATTCCCGACGTCTCTATGGGATACAGGACGCAGAGGGGTATTTTAAGGATGGCTTCCACGAATTTCTAATTCATGGAGATGCAAGGGCGGTGAACCCTGCTCGGGCCGGTACCAAGTGCGCCGCGCTCGTCAAGTTGACCATTCCGGCCGGAGAAGAGAGCCAGGTGCGATTGCGACTGTCGCGGCCATTAGAAGGTTCGCCCTTTGACGAGTTCAAGGAGATACTCACGCTTCGGTGCCGAGAGGCGGACGAATTCTATGCCGAGTTGCAAAGCGATTTGCCGGATGAAGGGGCCAGGGACGTGCAACGTCAGGCGTTAGCGGGGATGATCTGGAACAGGCAATACTTCTACTACGACGTTCCGCTGTGGTTGAAAGGTGACCCAGGTTACCCGGCTCCGCCAGCGGAGCGCAGACGCGGCCGCAACTGCGAGTGGACCCACGTGAACAGTGCGGACGTCATCTCCATGCCCGACAAATGGGAATATCCCTGGTTTGCCGCGTGGGATCTTGCCTTTCATACGATCACTCTTGCCCTCATCGATCCAGAGTTCGCGAAGCAGCAACTCATCTTAATTACACGCGAGTGGTACATGCATCCGAATGGCCAAATGCCCGCCTATGAATGGGCATTTGGCGACGTGAATCCCCCGGTGCATGCGTGGGCCGCTTGGCGCGTTTTTCAGATGGACCGGAAACATCGACGACGCGAACGGCGCAATGACCCGGGTGATCTGCCCTTTCTTGAACGTGTCTTCCACAAGCTGATGCTGAACTTCACCTGGTGGGTCAATCGCAAAGACGCCGCAGGGCGTAACATCTTTCAGGGCGGATTTCTCGGACTCGACAACATCGGGGTGTTTGACCGCAGCTCTCCGCTTCCTACCGGTGGCTTTATCAATCAATCGGACGGGACAAGTTGGATGGCCATGTACAGCCTCAATCTGATGCGTATCGCGCTCGAGCTGGCTCGCCACGACCACGTGTACGAGGACATAGCGACGAAATTCTTTGAGCATTTTTTGCAAATCGCCAAGGCCATGACCAATATCGGCGACGAGGGTGTTGGGTTGTGGGACGAAGAGGATGGATTCTTCTATGATATGTTGAATCTGCCAAACGGGCAGATGATCCCACTCAAGGTTCGCTCGATGGTAGGGTTAATCCCGTTGTTCGCGGTCGAAACGCTCGGGCCGGAATTGTTGAAACAGGTGCCAGAATTCGCGAAGCGGCTGGAGTGGTTTCTGAATCATCGTCCGGACCTTGCGCAGTTAGTTTCTCGCTGGCACTTACCACGAGCGGGCGAGCGACGGCTGCTCTCCCTGTTGCGAGGACACCGCATGAAGCTGCTGCTCCGGCGGATGTTGGATGAGTCCGAGTTCCTTTCCGACTACGGCGTGAGAGCGATCTCCCGGTATCACCAGAACCATCCTTACACGTTTCAATGGAACGGCCACGCAATGACGGTCGAGTATCAACCCGCTGAAGCGACTTCCGGTTTATTCGGCGGCAACTCAAACTGGCGAGGGCCGATCTGGTTCCCTGTGAACTATCTGATTATTGAGTCTCTTCAGAAGTTTCACCACTACTACGGAGACGAATTCAAGATCGAGTGCCCAACTGGGTCTGGTCATTTCGTCACGATCAATGAAGTGGCCGCCGAGTTAGGGCGGCGCCTGATGCGGCTGTTCGTGCGAAACGAGAAAGGTGTGCGGCCCGTCTTCGGCGAGGATGAGCGTTTCCAGCGCGATCCGCACTTTTGCGACCACCTGCACTTCTACGAGTACTTTCACGCCGACACCGGTCGCGGGGTCGGATCCTCGCATCAGACCGGATGGACCGGCCTGATCGCTAAGATCCTTCAACCCCGCGTCATTTCGAAAGACGGTTAACAGAGTGTTCGAACTTTGCCATCGAAACTAAGCCAGGATTTTAAGCTATGTCTCCAGTCGCATCTCTTTCTGACTCATCTGAATGGCTTGAAGCGGATGGCCTTGGGGGATTCGCCAGCGGCACGGCAACCGGGATCCGGACGCGGCGCTACCACGCTCTGCTGTTGACAGCGACAGCTCCCCCAGCAGGCCGAACCCTCCTCGTCAACGGCATGGACGTCTGGTTGGATACTATCAGGGGTAGTTTTGCTCTGTCGTCACAACGCTATGTTCCAGGGGTTGTCCATCCCGATGGAGTGAACCGATTGAAGGAGTTTCGGCTTAGCCCGTGGCCGTGCTGGCGATTTAATTTGTGGGACGACTTTTCTATAGAACAAGAACTCTTCGTGCCCCGAGGGCAATCGGCCGTTGTTTTGACCTGGCGAGTCATTGGGGATCCAGGATCAGCAGTTAAATTGTTTGCCAGGCCATTTCTTTCCGGGAGAGATTTTCACGCGACTCATCATCAAAATGGATCTTTTCGTTTCGACTCGGACCTGTCGGAAAAGTGTGTCCGCTGGCAGCCGTACGAAGGGCTGCCGGTGATCGTTGCCAGATCAAACGGTAGATATCATCCTGCGCCGGATTGGTACCGAAACTTTCTCTACGACGAGGAGCAAGCTCGGGGCCTTGACTGTGTCGAGGATCTTGCGACACCCGGCGTATTTGAATGGGACTTAGACAAGCATGGCGCAAACCTGGTGATGAGTGCCGAAGGTTTCGCTAGCCTCAATGAGGATGCGCCGGCCAGCGCGTTAGTAAACGAGCTTCGATGCGCTGAACTTTGCCGCCGTGAAAATTTTTCGTCACGGCTTGAATCCGCGGCAGATTCCTATTTTGTACAGCGCGGCGCCGGAAAGACCGTCATTGCCGGCTATCCCTGGTTTGGCGATTGGGGTCGCGACACGTTTATCGCTCTTCGAGGCTTATGCTTGGCGACTAAACGCCTAGAGATCGCGCGAGACATTCTCGTGGAGTGGGCTGGGACAGTCTCCGAGGGCATGCTGCCGAACCGCTTTCCGGACCGGGGCGCGCAACCTGAATTCAACTCGGTTGACGCCTCTTTGTGGTACATCATCGCCGTCGAGGAGTTTCTTCGCGTGGCAAACGGCGACGCGGTCCTCGCAAGCAAAAACATCGTCGGGAAGCTCGAGCACGCAGTTGAAGAAATTCTTGAAGGCTATTCGCAAGGAACGCGGTTCGGAATTCATGCCGACACCGATGGTCTGCTTGCTGCCGGTCTACCCGGTCTTCAACTCACTTGGATGGATGCCAAAGTCTATGACCATGTTGTCACTCCCCGAATCGGTAAACCGGTTGAAGTTCAAGCACTTTGGCTCAATGCCTTGGCCATCGGTCAGCGCGTCTCGAACCGCTGGCAGCCGGTCTTCGAAAATGCGCGGGATTCGTTCCAGGCTCGTTTTTGGAATGAGAATCGTGGTCAGCTATATGACATTGTCGACGTTGATCACCGGCCGGGCGCAATCGATCAATCAATTCGTCCGAACCAAATTTTTGCCGTCGGAGGACTATCGCTGGTCTTGCTACCAGAAGATCGCGCGCGGCGAGTTGTCGATGCTGTCGAGACGGCACTCTACACACCGCTAGGCTTGCGCTCTTTGGCGTCAGGCGAAAATGGATACATGCCCCACTACGAGGGCGATGTCTGGCATCGTGACATCGCCTATCATCAAGGAACGGCTTGGCCATGGTTGATCGGGCCGTTTGTAGAAGCATGGGTGCGGGTCCGGGGCAACACGGCCGAAGCAAAGAAGCGGGCTCGCCAGCAGTTTTTTGAACCGTTTGTAAATCACCTGAGCGAAGCTGGGCTGGGTCACGTGTCTGAGATTGTTGACGCCGAGCCTCCGCACACGCCGCGCGGTTGCCCGTTTCAGGCTTGGTCGTTAGGAGAGCTCCTCCGGCTAGACCGGCTCGTGTTAGGAGAGGTTTGGTGAATTCAAATCTCACCACAGAAGAAGGAGAGTCTATCTTGCCTGCACAAGAAACAAATTACCCAAAGCCCCAGTTACCTACATCCCCAGTTCCCACTCTTTTGAGGGGACAGAAAGCTCTTGTGACTGGTGCGAACTCCGGGATCGGGAGGGCCGTCGCCATCGCGCTTGGTTCTGCCGGTGCTGAAGTTGTCGTTAACTATGTGCGCGGAGAGAACGCCGCAAACGAGGTGGTCGACGAAGTCGTCAAATCGGGCAGTCGAGCCGCCGCTATTCAGGCCGACGTCTCGAACGAGGATCAGGTCCAAGCGATGTTCCGGAAGATGATTGAGGAATTCGGAACGATTGACATCCTCGTCAATAACGCCGGATTGCAGATGGACGCGCCGTTCGAGCAGATGACGCTTGCTCAATGGAATACGGTGATTGGTATCAATTTGACGGGCCAGTTTCTCTGCGCCCGGGAAGCAGTTCGTGAATTTAAGCGGCGCGGCGTCGTGAACGACGTTTCGGTCAGCGCCGGGAAGATTATTTGTATGAGTTCCGTCCACGAGGTGATCCCATGGGCCAGTCACGCGAATTACGCAGCTTCGAAGGGCGGGGTGATGCTTCTCATGAAAAGTATCGCACAAGAGGTTGCGCCTTACCGGATCCGCGTCAATAGCATCTGCCCGGGAGCGATCCGCACGCCTATCAACACGTCTGCTTGGAATTCACCGGAGGCGTACGCCGCTCTGATGCGTCTTATTCCCTACAAGCGAATCGGTGAGCCAGAAGACATCGGGCGTATCGCTGTGCTTCTCGCATCGGATCAAGCCGACTATATCAACGGAGCAAGTCTTTTCGTGGACGGCGGGATGACGCTTTATCCAGGGTTCGCCTCGGGCGGCTAACAAACACCATGCTCAAGGCAATTCGTCATCTTGGCCCGAATACCTCATGGAATCGGCGGGGCTTGGTATCTTTATGATTTCGGCAGGTCTTTTCACGACTCTGTTGGAATACCCGGCTTCGCCGGTCCACCAGTCGATTCATTTCCAATTCGTCAGGCGAATGCTGATCGGGTTAGCAATGGGGTTAACTGCTGTTGGCCTCATTTACTCCCCATGGGGGCAACAGTCAGGTGCGCACTTCAATCCGGCGGTGACACTAAGCTTTCTTTGGCTAGGAAAGGTCAACCCATGGGATGCCTTATTTTATGTTATCTCGCAGACCTTAGGCGGTCTGGCTGGGGTGGTGTTAGTTTCGTTCACTCTGCAGGACCTTTTCCGGCGACCACCCGTTTCTTACGTCGCGACTGCTCCCGGACCGACAGGCCCATGGCCGGCTTTTGCGGCAGAGACCGGTATTTCTTTCGCGCTGATGTCGACAGTGCTTTTTATAACGAACCGGCAAAGGCTGGCCAGATACACTGGCCTGTTCGCGGGGGCGCTCGTCTTTCTGTTCATCACCTTCGAGGCACCCATTTCCGGGATGAGCATGAATCCGGCTCGCTCCTTGGCTTCGGCGCTTCCGGGCGGCTTGTGGGACGGCATATGGATCTACCTCAGCGCACCGTTCCTGGGGATGTTGGTTGCCGTTGCGCTTTGGAAATTGATGTCGCCGGGGCGGACTACGGCGTGCGCGAAAATTAACCATCAGACGCAGAAACGCTGCATCTTTTGCGGCTACGGCCTACAAGTGCTGATTCTAATGCTCTTCCTTGGCCCGCTGCCGCTGAAGGCGCAAGTGACTTCGGTCGCTGTTGGCCCGATTGCGATTACCGTGTCCGACCTGGACCGTTCGGTGGACTTCTATACCCAAGTGCTCTCGTTCCAGAAGGAGTCTGAAACTGAGGCGAGCCGAGATTCCTTTGATCGTCTGACGGGGATCTTCGGCACGAACATACGCGTGGCGGCGTTGCGCCTCGGCGGGGAGACGATTCAACTTGTGGAATACCGTACCCCGCCGGGGCGGCGGGTTCCATCGGACTCCCAGAGCAACGATGGTTGGTTTCAACACATCGCGATAGTCGTCCGCGATATGGACGCCGCTTATGCGCGCCTTCGCGAACACAAAGTCGGCCAAATCTCGACTAATCCTCAGACATTGCCGCCGTGGAATCCGAATGCTGGCGGGATCAAAGCATACTACTTCCGCGACCCAGATAACCACAGCTTAGAGCTCATTTACTTTCCAGTTGGGAAAGGCGACCCCCGTTGGCAGCGGCCTCGCGAGGCACTCTTTCTTGGTATCGATCACACGGCAATTGCGGTTTCGGATACCCAGTGCGAGGTCAGTTTTTACCGCAATCTGCTCGGCTTGCGCATCGTCGGGGAGAGCCTTAACTATGGATCCGAGCAAGAACAGCTAACCCACGTTTTCGGCTCCCGGCTATTGATAACCAGTTTGCGCGCGCCGGCAGGGCCGGGAATCGAGTTTCTTGAATATGTCACCCCACGCAGCGGAAGATCGTTTCCTGCTAACACCCAGCAGAACGATCTCTGGTCCTGGTCAACGACGCTGATTGTCAAGGATCTGTCGGCTGCAATCGCCGAATTGAGAAGACAAAACGCGACGTTTATCTCTTCTGAGCCGGTTGATATCAGTCCTCTCGGTGAAAGTGGCGCGAAAGGCGTTCTCGTACGCGACCCAGAAGGTCACGCGCTGCTGTTGCAGTCAGAATCGAAGTTGCGATGAACGCGCACCAACGAAAACACCTGCTTGTTCTCGGCGGCGGATTTGGCGGCCTTTATGCCGCGATCGAGCTGGAAAGGGCGCTCGCTTACCAGCCCGATGTTGAGATCACCCTCGTGAATCGCCAAAACTTCTTTTTGTTTACACCGATGCTGCATGAGGTCGCGGCTAGCGATTTAGATATCACTCACATCGTAAACCCTATTCGCAAGCTACTGAAACGGGTGACGTTCCTGCACGGCGAGGTAGAGTCGATCAACCTGGCCTCTAAGCGAGCCGCAGTATTTCACGGCCCAAAACAACACCGTCATGAGCTCTCGTACGACTATCTAGTGATCGCATTAGGCACGACGACTAACTTTTACAAAATCCCAGGCCTCGAAGAACGGGCGCTAACCATGAAGTCCTTGGGCGATGCAATCCACCTTCGCAATCGGCTCATTGACCTTCTCGAAGAAGCCGATTTCGATTGCGCGATCGACTTCCGCGCGGACCTGTTAACCGTTGTCGTTGCTGGTGGAGGGTTCGCGGGCGTCGAAACGGTGGCGGCCGCCAACGATTTCTTGAGAGAAGCCACCCGTTTCTACCGGCACCTTGCAGAGAGCGATATCCGTGTCGTCCTGGTTCATCCTGGACCTGTAATTCTGCCGGAACTCGGCGATCAGATGGGTCAATACGCTCAGAAGAAACTTGGTGAAAGAAAGGTAGAGATTCTCGTGAATACGAAAGTCAAAGCCATCTCGGACGAATCTGTCGAGTTGAGCGATGGGACAAAAATACGGACGAAGACGCTTGTCTGGACGGCCGGGACTTCTCCGAATCCGCTTCTGGAGACGCTTCCGTGCCAGAAAGAGGGGGGCCGATTGGTGGTAAACGAATATATGGAAGTGCCCGATTGGCCCGGAGTTTGGGCGCTGGGTGATTGCGCAGTCATCCCGGATAAAAAGACCGGCAAAGCTTATCCCTCAACAGCGCAGCATGCCATGCGCGAAGGCAAGAGGCTGGCGAAGAACATCACCGCCGAAATTCTGGGTAGAACGAAAAAGCCGTTTGTCTTTTCGACGATCGGACTTCTGGCGGCGACCGGTAGAAGAACCGGGGTCGCTAACATCTTGGGACTCAATTTTTCCGGGTTCATCGCCTGGTTTCTTTGGCGAACGATTTATCTTAGCAAGCTGCCGCGTCTCGAGAAGAAGGTTCGCGTCGCCCTGGACTGGACACTGGATCTGTTTTTCTCAAAAGACCTTGTGCATTTCATGATTTTTAGATCCCCGACCGTCTCGCACTCTGAGCACGCAGAAGCCGAGGAACAGACGACAACTGCTCACGGACCTATGGCTGAAAAACGATGACTTTTCTACTACCCCTCATGCACAAACTTTTATACCTCGCTCGGCGCTACTACGAGGTTGTAGTGCTGGGCGCAAATTCCCTGCGGTCGCCGCTTCTATTATTTTTGCGGGTGTATTTCTTCTGGCAGCTCTTTCTCACTGGCATAGGAAAGCTCTCGAACATCGGCAAGATCTCCGAATACTTCACGAGCCTAGGTATTCCCTGGCCAACTTTGAACGCTTATCTGGCGGGTTCGGCGGAAACATTTTGTGGTCTGTTCTTGATTTTCGGAATTGCCTCGCGCCTCGCGGCGATTCCTGTTCTATTCACGATGATCGTCGCCTATCTCACCGCGGATCAAGAAGCGGTAACGAGTATGTTGAGCAATTCCGATAAGTTCGTGAAAGCCGATCCGTTTCCGTTTTTGTTACTTGCCTTTATCGTGTTCGTCTTCGGGCCTGGCCAGCTTTCCCTGGACGCTCTATTTGAACGAAAGCTTTGGCACCGTGCGGGAACGAAACCGGATCGCTAGTTCGTTAATCAAATAACGAAACGCACTATGGTTAGAACCTCTACCTGGATCGCCCTCCGAAACCCAGTTTTTCGAAACATGTGGTTCGCAAGCTTAATTTCCGGCACCTGTGTTGCGGCGCAGGACACCGCTGCGACATGGGTCATGAACCGGGTGAGCGATTCGCCTTTGTTTCTCTCTCTGATGTCGACGGTAGCCTCGTTGCCATTCTTCTTTTTCACGTTACCCGCCGGCGCTCTCGCTGACATGATGGACCGCAAGCGAATCATGTTCGTCATGACCATCTGGCTAGCGCTGGCGGCAGGAGGGTTGGCTGTCAGCGGTTGGCTCAAGCTGATCAATCCGTATGTGCTTTTGGCGGCTATCTTCCTGATTGGGGTTGGTTTTGCTTTCTATTCTCCGGCCTGGACATCGGTCCAGCCTGAAATTGCTTCTAACGAGGAGCTTCCCTCGGCTGCAACCCTAGGAGGGCTACAGCTAAATATCTCCGGCATTATCGGACCGGCAATTGGCGGGTTTTTATTGCGATTTGTTAGTCCCAACACGGTGTTCGCGATGAATTCGGTTTGTTTTTTTCTCCTCCTCATCGCAATCCACCAGTTGAAGCGGCCGAAAGGGCTTTCAAACCTGCCGTTGGAAAATTTTTTAGAGTCATTCATCACGGCCATTCGGTACGTTCGCTATGCACCCGGCATCCAAATTGTGGTGGTCCGCAACGTTCTGTTCGCATTTTTCATTTCGGCCATTCCAGCTTTGATCCCAGTCGTGGGTCTGAAGGAATTACACTTAGACGCCTCGGACCTCGGATTGGTTTTCACCAGTATGGGCGTTGGTTCAGTGATCGGCGCGGTATTCATCCTA
>JBPYFC010000090.1:0-5774 GCA_051984705.1 Chthoniobacterales bacterium
GTTGTTAAACCGAAGCTTGGTTACGATGACGCGCTCGACACGTTTGGCGTGCACGCCATCGGCGGAACTTTGGGAGCAATCATGACCGGCCTTCTCGCGGCCAAAGAAGTGAATAGCAATTTAAAAGATGAGTTGCTCAGCACACTTGCGTTTTCGCAATTGAAAGCCGTGTTGGTGACCCTGGTTCTATCGGTCGTTGCGACTGCTGTGATCGCTTGGATCCTGAAACTGACGATCGGCCTGCGAGCTGCTCCAGAAGTTGAGACCGCCGGTCTCGATATCTCTGAGCACGGTGAAGAAGCCTATATTGCCTAATCGTCGAAATGAAAAAAATCGAAGCGATCATTAAGCCTTTCAAACTCGAGGAAGTAAAAGAGGCGCTTTCTGAACTCGGTATCGAAGGAATGACTGTCACCGAAGTCAAAGGCTTCGGCCGACAGAAGGGTCATACAGAAATTTATCGAGGCAGCGAATACACCGTTGATTTTCTTCCGAAAATCAAGATCGAGGTTGTCTTAGCCGATAGCATCGTGGAGAACGCTGCAGCCGCAGTAACCAAGGCGGCCAGAACAGGCAAGATCGGCGACGGTAAAGTATTTATCTCGCCGATCGAAGAAGCGATTCGGATTCGAACAGACGAGACCGGGGAAAAAGCTATCTAGTGCTAGTGTTGGTGTTAGTGCTAGTAAGAACCGTGGGACGAGCGAACGGTAAGCGGTGAAAAATGGACATGCGGCGAAAAACAAACGGGGAAACTCGAACAGAAGGTCGCGAAGGCCTGGAGATGAAAGTCTGATTCGTACCTTTCGCTCAAACCTAAAAGCTAATCCGAATTAAATCTCCTCTTTCCGGTCTCTGCGACCTTCTGTTTAAGATTGAGTTTTCATTCGATATCTTCCCATCGCCTTGCCTTCTTCGATGACGGCGTCGGCGGCGATGACGGCGTTGTCGGCGTTTTTGTGCTATCCTGTGCTTCCCCTCGCATAGCACAGGATGACCGCTACAGAACACACCGATACCGTCAACTCCAGAATTCTCGCCGTTTCCGAAGACAAAATTCAGGGATTCGTTCGTGAACCGTTTCGTAAAATAGCTGACCTCTCCGGAGTCGCCGAAGGAACAGTTCTGGATCGAATCAGAGCAATGCTGCGAGCCGGGACGATTCGACGGGTCCGTCAAACGTTGTTGGCGACCAACCTTGCGCAGGGCGCGCTTGTAGCATGGAAGGTTCCGCACGCAAAATTGGACTTCGCGTTCGATTTCATGTTCAGATCCGATCCGTTCTCGGGTCATGTTGTGGTCCGGTCGACTGACTCAGAGACCGCCGGCAGCGAATACAGGTTGTGGACAACAGTTAAAGTGCCTCAGGGATTTGAGCTGCAAAAACATATTGAAATTCTGTCGGCCAGGGTCGGAGCTGAAAAAGTGCGGGTGATGCCCGCCAAAGGAATCTTTACCCTGGGAGTAGGCCATGTGCGGCGCAAAACGATCGAGCCAGGCTCCAGATCGGCGCAGCCGGCGCATATGATCAAGACAGGGCTTGTGAGACTGAGCCCGCTTGAGTGGAGAGTGCTCGTGGCTCTCAAACGCGAATTCACTTTGGATGAGATTCGAAGTAACCCGTGGGCGAGCCGCGCCGCGGAAGCAGACCTGCCGCTGGAGACATTTTTCGAAATCGCCGAAGCGCTGAATCAGCGCAAAATTATCGGACGGTTCTCTACCTTCCTTGAACATGTCAAACCGTCAGCAGGCGGAATTCGTGTAACCCGATTCAATGGATTGTTTCATTGGGCTGTACCTTCTGGAACGGAGATACGCTCCGGTTCAGAGGTGGGCAGACATGAGATCCTCACTCATTGTTACTGGCGCGAGGCAGGCCCCGAGTTCGGTAACGTGAATATCATGGCGGTTGCGCACGGAACTGAAAAACAGCGGCTACTCGATCACAAGACGGCGATCGACACGCATCTCGAGGCCTGCGGAATTCCAGTGACTTACACCAATGTGTTTTGGGGAGGACGGTCTGAGATCAAGCCGTCGGAGATAGCGCCGCAGGTTTACCAGCGTTGGTTGAAGGATTTTGCTGCGCAAAATCTTTAGAGCTTCGCTCCCGGCGAAACTGAAAATTCATTGCGTGACCAAGCGTTAGCAGTTTCCATTGGCAGGGCTGAGCTTTATGCTCAGCCTGATGGAGGCGGCAGCCGCAAAACGTTTTCCTGAAACCAGATCAGGATATCCGATATCCAGAGACCAAAAATGATCCCCCAGTCTGGCGAAAATCTTTCGATGACGACACCAAAGCTGAGCGCCAGACGACTCTCCAAAGCATTCGGACCGGTGACAGTGCTGCACGATGTGGATGTAGATTTTTTCGCCGGAGAGCATCCACGCCGTCGTTGGCGAAAACGGAGCCGGCAAGTCGACCTTAATGAGGATTTTATCGGGAATCCTCGAACCAACTGCTGGCGAAGTCTGGTTTGATGGTCGGACTGTTCCGACCGGTGATCTCAGAGCCATGGAAAAGCTTGGTGTCCGGTTGATTCACCAGGAATTGAATCTCGCCGAAGATCTGAGCGTCGTAGAAAATCTCTTTTTGGGTCAGGAGCCGCTTCGTGGCCCGTTCCTGGACGAGCGTAAAATGGCAAAGCGGGACGCCGAGGTACTTGCGGCGGTTGGAACAGACGTAGCACTCGATACACGCGTAAAGGATCTACGAGTCAGTGAAAAGCAGATGGTAGAAATTGCTAAGGCAATCAGCCATCAAGCGACTGTCCTGATACTCGATGAACCGACAGCGGTACTTACCCGGCGCGAAGCGGAGCGCTTGTTTCAAATCATCGAGGCATCTGCCGCAAGCGGAGTGGCAATCGTCTACATTTCCCATCGGCTCGAAGAGGTAAAGCGACTGGCGAACAGGGTGACAGTTTTGCGAGACGGCAAGCTAGTAACGACGGCCCCCGCTTCTGATCTTTCTCCAGACGAAATCGTTCGATTGATGGTCGGCAGACGGCTTCGGGACCTGTTTCCTGCAAAAGTGCCGCCCGCGACCGCAGACGCTGTGCTCGAGGTGAAGAATCTCTCTGTGCAAGGGCATGTAACCGACGCCTCGTTTTCGTTACGAAAAGGAGAGATCCTGGGTTTCGCAGGGCTGGTAGGTGCGGGTCGCACCGAACTTTTCGAGGGGATTATGGGTTTGCGTAAGATAGCTAGTGGACAAATTTTTCGGGATGGAGAGCGATTCAGTCCTTCTACTCATGATAGCCGTCGCCATCGAGCTGACTGCGGTGCATTTCGTGGCCAAACTTCCGGTGAACGGTAACTACATCCTGGATTCGCTTTTGATTACACCCGAGAACGCGACCCAGTACTACTTCCCGAGTTCCCCATTCTAATTGGAAGCGCTTTGCGACGATATTAATCAAGGCTGACGCTGCGGATTCAGAAGTTGCCAGAAAGCAACTTCTGAACTTGCGTTGGATTGATGAGCTCATATCGGAAAGAACTCTGGTTCGAAGCCAAACACCGGCGCGAATTCTTTCATATCACGCCACAGATCGAGGCCTGTGTCGCCGAAAGCGGTATTCGCGAGGGTCTTGCCCTGATCAACGCCATGCACATTACCGCTAGCGTTTTCATCAATGACAATGAATCCGGACTTCACGCCGACTTCGAAAAATGGCTCGAACAACTCGCCCCAGAGCATCCGCATTCCCAATACAAACACAACGGCTATGAAGACAATGCCGATGCCCACTTAAAGCGAACCATCATGGGGCGGGAAGTTGTTGTCTCGATAACAAACGGGCAGCTTGATCTTGGACCTTGGGAAGCGATCTTTTATGGTGAGTTCGATGGCAAACGCAGGAAGCGAGTACTCGTAAAAATCATTGGCGAGTAACCCCATCGATATGGAATCGTCAAAACACTATGATGGCTAACGATGATGCAGTTTCTAAGCCGTCTCGCGTTACGCGACGCAAGTTTCTTTATGCGGTCGTGATCACTGCTCCTGCCGCGTTTCTGCCGGCTGGCAGTTTCGGCGCAGAAAAAGGGCAACCAGACCTGAAACCAACGCCGGCCGCCGGCAAACCGTTGGAGCTGACGCCTGAAGAAACAGCAGGGCCGTTTTTCCGTCCGAACTCTCCAGCCAAAAATAATTTTAGAGAACAAGGAGTCAAAGGCGACCCTCTTAAATTGGCTGGAACCGTTTTGGACTTGAAAGGAAGGCCGGTCAAAGGAGCCTTGATCGACTTCTGGCATGCCGACGGTGCGGGCGATTACGACTTAAAAGGGTTCAAGTGTCGAGGCCACCAATTTACTGATGCCGACGGCAAGTATTCGCTCGAAACGGTAGTCCCCGGCCTTTACCCGGGACGGACCCGTCACTATCACGTGCGGATCCAGGCAGCCCACGGACCGGTTCTCACGACGCAGCTTTTCTTTCCAAATGAGGCAAGGAATGCGGAAGATTCCTTGTTCAGGCCTGACCTGTTATTGACCATGCACGATGCCGGAACTGCTAAGGTTGCAGCATTCGATTTCGTTATCCGGACCTCATAACGGACCTGGAAGCAGCCAAGTGCTTTTTCTCGATGGGGGAGCATCCGTCAGCTGATAACCGGTGCCACTGATCGCTCCTCCTTTTCGCTTCGGCTACATTTGAAGCGCGGTTTCACCCCCTCCACTAGGGCGAGGCGGACCTAAAAATCGCCGAAACATTAGTTGCGCGGCGCCGGAATGGCAATAATATCACTGCTCCCGATCAGGAAACGATTTGTCCTGGGTTGATAGCTCAATCGGTAGAGCAGCGCCCTTTTAAGGCGTTGGTTCTGGGTTCGAGTCCCAGTCAACCCAAACAGCCACAAGCACTTACAAAAGTCGCGTTTTGCACGAGCACCCTGCTCCTAGGCAAAAATCGCTGTAGATTGCTGTACACTGCCGATCTATATTGGCACAGCATGAAACCCTTCAAACACGCAACCGGTCGCTGGGCAGTCCAGTTCAGCGCGAAAAACTCTGGCATCGGCAAACGCCAGATGCGGTATTACGACAGCGAAAAGGCCGCGCTGGCCGACATCCGCAAATGGACCCATGAGCGGAACGAGTTTGGCCGCAGCGCCGTCAGCGCTATCGAGCGCCAGTGGATTCTATTTGCCCGGAACCAGCTCGGCAGTCTGGATAAGATGCCCGAAGTCATCGCACACTGGAAGGCAACCGGTGCAGGCAGCATCACGCCGACCCCGGTTGCCGAAGCCGTCACGCAGTTCAAGGCTTGGCAGCTTCCACGGGTCAAGGAGCGTACCCGATCCGATATACGGTGGCGGCTCGACAAGTTCGCCGAAGACTTCTCCGGCCAATGCCTGCACCAACTAAACGCTGGCGATCTGGAGACGTGGCTTTACTCGCAAGGCAAGCCTTGGAGTGTTCGGTCGTTCTACAAGCGCCTGCGTCCGCTGTTTGACTACGGCATGCGGCATCGGATGTTGGCCGAAAACCCTATACTTCTACTCAAAGCGCCCGAAGTGCCTTCAGATTCCAAAGCCGTGTATACTGGCGACCAACTCAATCGGTTATTACGGGAATGCATAGCGCCGTCCAATCTGCCGACACTATTGGAAGCTGATTTTCGTGCCCGCTTATATCACCTCTTGCCCTTCATTTGCTTAACAGCCTTCGGCTGGATGCGCACCTCAGAGCTTGTGCGGCAATACGCTAGCGAAGAAGTCTTGATCTGGGAAGACATCGACTGGAAAAACAATCGCGTTCATATTCGG
>JBPYFC010000091.1:0-4512 GCA_051984705.1 Chthoniobacterales bacterium
AGCGCTGCTTTGTGGAACGCAGCGCCGGCGAATGGCGCTCTTGTCAGAGCGCGACACCGTAATCTGGAGTCGGGCCGCTTGAACTCGCCGTTGCGCCACCTATAATGAACTTGGCGTGGCTGAAAAGCATCGATTTTGGATTTCGCGAGCACCTGCAGCCCATATCTGGACGTGCGCCCCTCACGGTGAGCTCGCTACTTCGTTTGTCTCATGCGAGCCACGCTTTCAAACGCGAAACGCCAAAACCTGTCGCGCCGTAGCGGAACGAAGGCGGAACCTGTCGCGCCGTAGTCCCGCCATAGCGGGACGAAGGCGGACGCGAAACGCCAAACGCTTATGCTCATTCCCTCCAAAACAATTGCGCTCGGTCAGTTGACCCTTACATCTGAGAAAGCACGCAGCTCCGTTATTAAGCGGTAACCAGGAGATTCGTATGCTGACACAAGTGCAAGACAAGAGTGCGGATACCATAGAACGTGTCTTGACCCACGCTCGACAGAACCTGGCAAAAGAGAAGGCTGAACTGGCCGAAGTGTTTATTCGCCAATACTACAACCAGGTCGCCCCCGAGGAGCTGGCCGAGCGAGAGATCGCTGACCTGTTTGGTGCTGCGATGGCACATCTGAGCTTCATGGAGGAGTTCAAATCGGGTGCGCCCAAGCTGCAGATTTACAATCCACAACACGCTAAGGATGGCTGGCAGTCCACTCACACCGTCATCGAGATCGTCAATGACGATATGCCGTTTCTGGTGGATTCGGTGACCATGGAGGTCATTCGGCGTGGAATCACGCTGCATCTGACGATCCATCCGGTAATGAAAGTTAAGCGGGATGCAGACAGCCGCCTTCTGCAGATCTTGCCGTCGCGCTCGCGTCAGGAGGCCACTTCTGAATCGCTCATGCATTTGCAGGTCGATCGAGAAACCGATCCCGATAAACTGGCGGATCTAGAGAGCGCGATCATTCACGTTCTTGGAGATGTGCGGAAGGCGGTGGATGACTACCCGAAGATGCGGAACAAGATGAAGCGCCTTGTTGCCGCATTGAAGACGCCCTATCCACCGGGTTTAGACTGGGAATTGGTCGACGAGGTGAGGGCGTTGTTGACCTGGCTGGGCACTGGCCATTTCACATTTCTCGGAAGTCGCGATTACGATCTAATCAATGAAAACGGCGAAGACGTTCTGCGCGTTGTTCCAGGGTCGGGCCTGGGAATATTGCGCGAGACAAAAGAGACCAGTGTCTCCATGAGCTTCGCTACAGCGACTCCGGAAGTCCGGAGACTGGCGCGCGAGCCGCAGCTGTTGATCGTTACCAAAGCGAATTCGCGCGCGACAGTGCACCGACCCGGATACCTCGACTACATAGGGGTCAAGCGCATCGACGAAAATGGGCAGGTACAAGGGGAACACCGTTTCCTTGGACTCTTCACCTCAATGGTTTACCAGTCTCACCCTGAGGAAATACCTCTGCTGCGTCGCAAGGTTAGCCACGTTCTTACGCGTGCGGGATTCGATCCGCGAGGGCACCTCGGTAAGTCGTTGGTCACCGTTCTGGAGGAGCATCCGCGAGACGAGCTTTTTCAGAGAACCGAAGATGAGCTTCTCGAAGATGCGATCGGCATCATGCAACTGGGCTACCGCCAGAAGATTCGCTTGTTTGTGCGGAGCGATGTTTACGGCCGATTCCTTTCTTGCCTGGTATACGTACCGCGCGAAATCTTCGGCACCGAGCTTCGCTTGCGAATTCAGGATATTCTGATGCGAGCGTTCAACGGCACCGGTCTTGAGTTTGCGGTTAATCTGACTGAAGCCGCGCTGGTGCGCTTGCACGTCATGGTTCGAACAAAGCCAGGGAGTGTGCCTGCCTACGATGTTCGTGAAATCGAAAAACAGATCATCCAGGTGTCACGACGCTGGGAGGACGATTTCCATGACGCGTTGATTGCCCGATTCGGTGAAGAGCGGGGCATGGAGCTCTTCAAGCGCTTTGGCAAAGCATTCCCGCCAGGTTACCAAGACGACTACACAGTCGCCGATGCGGTGTCGGATACCGCGATCATGGCGACGCTGGGCGACGGTAGAGATCTTGCAATGAATTTCTATGCTGGTGAGCCCGGGAGCAACACGCCGTTACAGCTCATCGTTTTTCACGCGGGCGAGCCGATGCCTCTCTCAACGATCCTGCCTATGCTCGAGCATATGGGGGTCAAGGTTCTCGAACAGTTAAGCCACATGGTAGAACCGGCTGACATGCGGCCGATCTATCTCAGTAATTTCGCTATGCAACCAAGCGGGGGAATCGGGCTGCCGGTTGCGCAAGTCAAAGCCAGATTCGAAGAAACGTTTGCGCGCGCTTGGCGTGGCGAAATAGAAAGCGACGATTTCAATCGGTTGGTCCTGCGAGCAAACCTCGGCTGGCGCGAGATCACCGTTCTACGAGCTTACAGCAAATATCTTCGCCAGGCTGGATCGACCTTTAGCCAGGCCTATATGGAACAGGCCCTTTCTGCTAACGCATCGATTGCAGCCAAGCTGGTCGAACTGTTTATCGCGCGCTTTGATTCCTCCGGCAGAGAAGAGGGAGCGATCAAGGCGCTCACGCTGGTTTCCGAAATCGGCGAAGCATTGGACGCCGTTGCTAATCTGGACGAAGACCGGATTCTCCGCGCCTTTCTAGCAATGATTCAAGCGACCACCCGCACGAACTTCTTTCAAACGGATTCCAGCGGCGCTCCAAAACCGTACATTTCGTTCAAGTTCAATCCGCTGCTAGTACCGGGATTACCTGATCCGAAGCCAATGTTCGAAATCTACGTCTATTCAACTCGGATCGAGGGCGTGCATCTGCGAGGTGGAAAGGTAGCGCGCGGAGGGCTGCGTTGGTCCGACCGCATGGAGGATTTCCGAACGGAAGTGCTTGGTCTGATGAAAGCGCAGATGGTCAAGAACACCGTTATCGTTCCGGTGGGGTCCAAAGGTGGTTTCGTCGTGAAGCAGCCACCCGTGGACCGCGACGCCTATCTGAAAGAGGGAGTCGCCTGCTATCAGACTTTCCTGCGAGGCTTATTGGACATCACAGATAACCTGGTTGCGGCGAAAGTTGTTCCGCCTCCGGACACAGTACGTTACGACAGCGACGACCCTTATCTGGTCGTAGCGGCCGACAAAGGTACCGCGACTTTTTCGGATATCGCTAATGGCATATCGAAAGAGTACGGATTCTGGCTGGACGATGCTTTCGCTTCCGGCGGCTCGGCTGGTTATGATCACAAAAAGATGGGGATTACCGCGCGCGGCGCGTGGGAATCAGTTAAGCGCCATTTTCGCGAGATGGGGGTTAACACCCAAACGACCGACTTTACCGTGGTTGGGATTGGAGACATGTCGGGCGACGTTTTTGGCAATGGCATGTTGCTTTCCAGGCAGATCAAATTGGTAGGCGCCTTTGACCACAGACACATTTTTCTTGATCCAAATCCGGACCCACAAACCAGCTTCAATGAGCGAGAACGGCTGTTTAACCTGCCTCGGTCGTCCTGGAATGACTATAACCGCCAATTGATTTCAAAAGGCGGCGGCGTTTATCAGCGCAGCGCCAAATCGATCAGGCTCAGCGAAGAGGCAAAGGCCGCGTTGGACGTAGCGCAGAATTCCCTGACACCTAACGATTTGATACGGACGCTATTAGAAGCGCCGGTCGATCTCCTTTATAACGGCGGGATTGGTACCTACGTAAAGGCATCCCACGAAACCCATGCCGAGGTCGGAGATCGCACAAACGATGGCATTCGGGTCAACGGTGGCGAGCTGCGGTGCAAAGTCGTTACTGAAGGGGGAAATCTTGGACTTACTCAACAAGGCCGGATCGAATTTGCGCTGAAAGGCGGCAAGATCTATACCGACGCGATCGATAATTCCGCCGGGGTAGACTGCTCCGATCATGAGGTCAATATCAAGATTCTCCTCAATTCGTTAGTTTCTGATGGTGCCTTGACCTTGGAACAGCGAAATAAGTTGCTCGCTGAAATGACCGAGGAAGTGGCGCTGCTCGTTCTGCGTGACAACTACCTTCAGACTCAGTCCCTCAACGTGCGCGAAAAGACCATGTTGGAGGAACAGGCGCGCTTTATGAAGTCGCTTGAGAAAGCGGGAAGACTGAATCGCGCAATCGAATTTTTACCATCGGACGAGGAACTCGCTTTGCGTCGAACGAAGAAAATAGGGTTAACCGCTCCGGAACGCGCGATCCTTTTAGCCTACAGCAAGATAGCGCTCTATGATGAGCTGTTGGTCTCGAAACTGCCTGACGACAGCGATATTTCAAACGCGTTGGTCCGCTATTTCCCTGAACCAATTCGGCAGAGGTATCAGACGGAAATGGAACAGCATCCGCTCAGGCGTGAAATCATCGCGACCCAGGTCACTAATGGAATCATCAATCGGGTAGGGAGCACATTTGTTCACCGGATACAGGAGGAGACCGGCGCCCGAGCACCGGACGTCGTGAG
>JBPYFC010000092.1:0-2186 GCA_051984705.1 Chthoniobacterales bacterium
CTACCGTGAAGACGATCGGCGCTGATTCGCACGCCTGTATGATCTCGTTCACATTTACCGGCTTGATACTGGGCACATGCAGGACTCCGGCGGAAACGCCTTGAGCTGCCAATTTGTCGGCCGCTTCGACACATCGAACGCTCTGAGGCCCTGTCGAAATCAAAAGAAGATCGATCTTTCCTGCTGCCTTCTCCTTTGGTCGCAACAGATGAGTCGCGCCGAGGACAAAACGATAGTCATTCCCGAAAACCGTAGGACTGGGATCTCTAGTCAGGCGCAGGTAGACAGGTCCAACATGCTCTGTCGCCCATTGGATCATCGCTTCACATTCCACTTCGTCTGCCGGCACCAGAACAATCATTCCCGGCATCGCTCGCATGATTGCGAGATCTTCAACGTCCTGATGCGTTTTGCCGGTAAGTCCGGTTAATAATCCCGAATACGCAGCGCCGATCTTTACATTCGCGTTGGTCTGGGCAACCAGCATTCGAATTGGGTCGGCGGCCCGATGGGTAAAGAAGACGGTAAAAGAGGAAAGCCAGGGGATAAATCCCACTGCTGCCATGCCGACAGCCGTTCCAACTAGATTCTGTTCCGCGATTCCCATTTCAAGAAATCGATCGGGATGCGCCTTGGCGAACTTGTCAGCCTTGGTTGAATTCGCCAAGTCACCGTCAAGAACCACAATCTTCTGATTGGTTTGGGCCAATTCGACTAACGTATCTCCGAACACGTCGCGCAACGCCTTCATGCGGATACCTCCACAATGCCGAGTTCATGTTTTGCCTGATCTAACTCTTGGGCGTTAGCCACTTTCGAGTGCCATTCATACTTGCCCGCCGTGAATGAGAGACCTTTGCCTTTCGTTGTGTGGGCAAGAACCATCGTTGGCTGACGTGTTTGACTCCAGCGCTTACACTCCTCGAGCGCCGGAATGACTTGGCTGAAGTCGTTGCCATTAACTTCAAGAATTCTCCAGCCGAGCGCTCCGATGGCCATGGCGAGGTTCACTCCGGCCCAAGGATCTCGCCTATCGCCGCTGTGGTCGTCCCCCGGCACCACTGGCCAGCCAAACTGCTGCAAGCCGTTCCAATCAACGATTGCGGTTAGGTTCCCAAGGTTGTACCTGGGCGCAATGTGCAAAGCTTCCCAGATCATGCCCTCCTGCAGTTCGCCGTCTCCAAGCAACACATAAGTGTGAAACTTCTGTCCGCTCAGTCTGGCTCCCAGAGCGAAACCGAGCCCGACCGATAGGCCTTGTCCCAGTGATCCTGTTGAGGTTTCGAGTCCGGTTAGTTTGGTCACGTCTGGGTGCCCCTGGAGCCTCGAATGCCCTTTGTCGAAAGTCTGCAATTCTTCGACAGGAAAATAGCCGCGCAACGCCATCACCGTATACTGGCCAATCGCTGAATGACCTTTTGAAAGAATAAAGCGATCTCGGCCCGGCCAATGCGGTTCCTCAGGTCGTATGGCCATCACGCGGAAATAGAGTGAAATCAGCAGCTCCGTCGCCGACATCGGCCCACCAACATGACCAGCGCCGCTTTTCGCAACGGTGCTTAACACGAGCCACCGCGCGCGACGCGCCAGCTCTTCCAATTCCTTATGATCTGTTTCTGTGCTCATTCTTGTTTGTTGGTAAGAAAACTCTCCAGTTGGACCCGCGGTCGATTGTCCGGAGCATCAGCGCTGTTCCAGTTATCCGGCGCTGTAGCGAGTCTCATCAGCTCCCTCTCTTTCGACCAATTTCCGAGCGAAAAACCGAACCAGAGCTTGTCCCGCTGCGAGACGAGTTGTCCTATTCATAAGGAGGGAACCGGTTTCGAAAGGCTTTCGACACGATAGGGGACTGAAAGTCGGGATGTCAATCGGTTTCGGCGCTGACTCCGAATAAACTCGAGCACTAGCCGTCTGCCGAAAAATCGTTGTCGGGTCGCAATCGAGCACGCCCACACTTTCGAATCGAAAGGGAGCCCTGGAACGGACGATCCTAATTGCCCGCGCTGCGCAGCTTACGTACTACGCAATGAAATAGCTCAGGTTTTCCAGCTCGATGGCCAAATTGACGTTGTTGACAAAAACGTTCTCCGGAACTTGTAAAATCAATGGAGAGAAATTCAGGATCGCCTGGATCCCCGCTTCTACGAGCAGGTTCGTAACTTCCTGAGCGCTGACGCCCGGAACGG
>JBPYFC010000093.1:0-4838 GCA_051984705.1 Chthoniobacterales bacterium
CATGCCCCCTACGGCTGCCAGCAACGCGTCGCCATTGACAGCTGCCGATTTTTTAACGAAGTCCTCCTATGCCGGGATGGACGGGAGCGGACGCCCCTAGGACCGACCTTGGGAAAGACGAAGCACATGTTTGGATTGTACGCCTTGATCTGTCATCGGAGGCGGCGATTTTGCTTTCAGCGGATGAACGCGAACGAGCAGACCGATTCCATTTTCAGCGCGATAAGAACTGCTTTATCAACAGCCGCGCTGCCTTGCGCCGTATTCTGGGGAACTACCTTTCTAAGGACCCAGGCGCCCTCGAGTTTGCCTACAATCCACATGGCAAGCCGCATCTGCCGGGCGCGCCGTTGCAATTTAATCTCTCTCATTCTGGTGACCTCGCGTTGATCGCAATTACGACCGCATCGGCGATCGGTGTTGATGTGGAGTTGATCCGCGATGACCTTTCCATTGCTGCGTTGGCCGATGCGATCTTGTCCGAACAGGAATTGACCGCGTTCCGCGAAATGTCGCCGGCGGAACAACGATCCGAATTCTTTCGGATCTGGGTCATCAAAGAGGCATATACAAAAGCGATCGGTAAAGGGTTGTCGATCGCGCCGGGGTCTCTGGAAGCACAAAAGCTGCCTGCACGAATCCTTGATACCCCTCACGGCTACAGCGCTGCGGTCGCCGCGCCGGCTACATTGCCCAGTACAATTCGGGTGATCCAGCTCTGAGAGTTGGTTCCGGGTTCCGGGTCTCGGGTTCCGAGTTCCGGGCTATAGATTTTCGAGCGCGCCCGATCCAGAAACCCGAAACTCGGAACCCGGAACCCGAACCCCTACCCTCCCTGGATTTTTTTGAGCCACCAACGCAGACCAACGAACAGGAATCGCCAATCTTTCAGGAATTCTGGTGGTTTGCCTTCGCTCGCATGACCGACAAACTGAAAGATCCATCCGAGGGTAAAGAGACTGAGCGGCACCTTCCAAAATCCCTTGATCAGCGGAGCAATGAGAAAGAGCGGAAGCGATAAAGCGATCATCGGAATACCAAGCGTGTGCAGCGCGCGATTGACCGGATCTTTATGCGCCTGTTCATACTCTGCAATCCAGTCATCTACCGGACGGTCGCCGAAAATTGGATGTGGAGAACTCATGGGGGAAGCTATAGAGCGTTTTTTGGCTTCCGTCTAACCAGTTTGCGTTCGGTGTTCGGCGCCCGCCTTCGCCCAGCCTACGGCGCGACCAGTTTCGGCTATCGCACGATTGTGGAAATCAATAGAGCCTGGTTGCGGCAAAGCAATTGAGTCTCAGCTTCAAGTAGCTGGTAAACGGTTGCGCTACTCGACTTTAGTTAGCAGGTGTCGGAGGATTATAGAGCTATCGATGACGTGACCATCGTCCGAGCTCGGTAGGGTCGCGCTTTATCACGCCCTCGTGCGGCTGCCAAGTCGACGAGGCTGAGGATAAACCTCAGCCCTACCGGTCAAAGGAGATCGTGCCTCATCAATCGCTTTAGTCTCCTCGCGCGCGACAATCTAAGGGACCATCCATCGCGCGAAAAAGACTACTAAGCACGTATGACAAGATCGTTTCACGAATTGAGTGAGCAGGAAATTCTAGCCCTGGCTATCTCGCTAGAAGAAGAAGACGGCAGAATCTATGGCCAGTTCGCAGAAAAGATGCGGTCCGAGTACCCGAAGACCGCGGAGGCTCTGGCTGCGATGCGAGACGAGGAAGCCGACCACTATCGGCAGCTGGTTGACGCTTATCGACAACGTTTCGGAGATCATATTCCCCTCCTGCGAAGGCAAGACGTAAAAGGCTTCATCAATCGAAGACCGATCTGGTTGAATCGAATGCTTACTGTGAAGCAGATCCGTGCCGAAGCCGCTTCCATGGAACAAGAAACACGCAGCTTTTATGAAAAAGCCGCCGAAAAGATGACTACGCTGCCGATCCGTGAGCTGCTGACCAGCTTGGCCCAGCAAGAGGCGCAACACGTTGCGCTAGCGGAGCATCTGGAAAAAGAACAAGTCGAATCCGGCGCTCGAGCCGAAGAGGACGAAGCGAACAGAAGGAGCTTCGTGCTACGCATCGTCCAGCCGGGTCTGGCCGGCCTGATGGACGGTTCTGTATCTACGCTGGCGCCTGTGTTTGCGGCTGCTTTTGCAACGAAGAATAGCTGGACCACCTTTCTCGTTGGTCTTGCAGCGTCGGTTGGAGCAGGCATCAGCATGGGATTTGCCGAAGCGCTCTCAGACGATGGTGCGCTGAGCGGTCGTGGCCGTCCATGGATACGCGGGAGTGTCTGCGGAATCATGACGACGCTCGGCGGTATCGGGCATACGCTCCCCTACCTGATCCCTAACTTTTATCTGGCTACCGCCATCGCAGTAGCCGTCGTAGCGGTAGAACTCGCTGCCATTTCATGGATCCGTCATCATTATATGGATACACCGTTGCTTTCGGCAATTTTCCAGGTGGTATTGGGTGGCATTCTGGTGTTCATCACAGGGATCCTGATAGGATCTGCCTGAGTTTTGCACCGAGCAGCGCAAAACTTAGCTTTCCGGTTTTCAGTCGACCGTCCATGGTCTTCCGTTGCCGCTGCTTGGCGAGCAGCGGTAGACGGCCGACCGAATTCTACGCCCCCAATATTTCCTTTAAGAAAACCTGCATCCGATCCCAGGAACGTTTGGCAGCCTCGGCGTTGTAACCGAAGCCCTTCATGCCAGAGGCTTCACGTATCTTGTCCGCATCGGGGTTTGTGAACGCGTGAACGGCACCGGAGTATGCAATAAACTCGTAATTCAGTTTCGCATCGTTCATTGCTTTTTTGAAACCATCGACTTCTTCTTTGCCCACCAATGGATCGAGCGCGCCATGCAAAATCAGAAATTTTGCCTTTGTCTTCTCCGCTGCGTCCGCTTGCGGCGGGACCAATGCTCCATGAAAGGTTACAACGGCGGCAACTGGTGCTCCGCTGTAGGCCAACGTTAAACAGGCCGCGCCACCAAAACAGAATCCGATCGCGGCGACTTTCGTTTCGTCAACTACGCCAGTCTTGAGAAATGCGTCCAGACCCGCTTTGGCACGGTCAACGATTAACGGTCCGCCGTGAAACGGTCCCGTAAGTTCCTTTGCTTTGGCCGGGTCGGTTGTCGTTTGTCCATCGCCATACATGTCGACAGCAAATGCGGCGTACCCCATCTTTGCTAGCTGCTCGGTTCGTCCCTTGATATAATCGTTGAGTCCCCACCATTCGTGAACGACCAGAACTCCCGGCAGTTTCCCTTTTGCTGACAGGGCGTCATCATAAGCTAGGTACCCCTGCAGTTTTGTTCCATTCTGTTCATACTGGATCGGCTTAGTAACTAGTTTCCCGTCCGCCAGCGTCCCTATTAAAAGTACAACAAGAGCTACAAAAACGGCTTTCATAATCGGCTCTTAGTTTGGGGTCTTAGTTTTTTCCTACGAAATCTAGCTTGAAGGAGTGCAAGAGTCATTCAGATAGTGCGGGCGTTACCTTCCCACCAACTTTCGCACCGCAGCCTTGGCCGCTTTTGAATACGGAACCGACTGCTGAAGCACGTAAGTGCGGCCATCCATTTCGGCGATCGTAATTTGAAAGACGCGCACACTCTCCTGTTCATCAAACAGCCAAGGCAGGCCGGTCGGAGTTAATTCAATCATTCCACCGCTTCCCGCCCATTTTCCGTCCTGGAGCTGCGGCGCAACATCATTGATCATCAGCACCGGCTGCGGACTCGACACATCCTCGACTCGGATCGACCGGAATTGGATCGGTTGTTTGGGCTGAATGGAAAACGCCCATCGGACATAATAGTTGCCATCCAGATTCACTGTCTGCAGGCCGGCACTGGTCACAGTAACTCGGTCGTTCTGCGAGGGTTTAAACCCGCCACACCGAGAATGGGAAGAACTCGCGCAGCCGCTAAGCCAGACAATGCACAATGAGATAACCGGTAGAAATGTCCGCATAGGAAACTACGATGAATCAGGTTTGTCCGAGTGCCTAGGAAGGATTTTGGGAGGTGGCCGCCTTTTTCAACTGCCTGACAAGCCCGACACAAGATTGATAGCAAAAGCGAGAATCACAGTGTTAAACGCAAATGAGAGCATCCCATGCACCAGTGCTAAACGTCGTAGTCGACGCGAGCTGATCTGCACATCAGAGACCTGAAAAGTCATCCCGATAACAAAAGAAAAATAGGCAAAATCCAGAAAGTCGGGTTCATGTTTGCCGGGAAAATCGAGACCGTGGCCCTTTTCAATACCTCCGCCGGTTTCGGCCTGCCGATAGTAGGCATGGGCGTAGTGCATCGTGAAAACCGTGTGCACAAGGAACCAGGAGCAAACCACTGTTCCGGCAGCCAGTAATATGTGCCCGGTCAATGCCCTGCCATGCAGCCCTTTTGCAGTTCCAAGCAGGAAAGCAACAGCAAACAGGCTGGTGCATGCAGCGGCAATGACGAACAGAAAGATGGCGGTTCGGCCGGCGTCTTGAAGTTTTGCTGAACGAAGCACAGTGCGAACATCCGCAAAAACGATCCTGATCCAGCAGAGTAGAATGATGGTGAACGCAAACGCGTTCCAAGTGAGGATGGTTTGAAGAGCTGGACGATGCAGTCTTGATGCCGATAAAAAGACGACGGCGCCGATAGCGATGGCACTTAATACTCGTTGTTGCGCATCAAATGAATGTGGAAATCGCATGATGTTGCGGATCATCTAACCGCAAGAAGGATGCGTTTCTCAACAGCTTTTTCCGGCGTAATCGCGCGCCGGCGTCGTAGCGTGGGGGCGCTAGATAGGCGCTTGCAAGCG
>JBPYFC010000094.1:0-6647 GCA_051984705.1 Chthoniobacterales bacterium
CCAAACGGGGTGAGAATTCGTGATTGGGTAGAGATTGATGGAGTCGGAGGGGAGGTGGTAAAGCTCGGGTTGTTCCGCACGTGGCTGCTGGAGACAGGAAACTGGACTGCCCATGGCCATCCTACTGGAAGAAGAGTCTCGTTCTTAAATGGCTATGCCATTCGCGGAAAGTTCTTCAACTTCTCAACCGTGGGACAGTGGATGTGGGACGAGATTAAGGTGAGCGTCCCGCCGGGTATGAGTATTCATCCTCTTCTCAAGGGCATTTACGAAGCAACGGTCAAAATAACGGAAGCTGATGCGAAGATGGCGGAAACGGAATGGAAGAGGGTAACGCATGAAGAAGGATCGCCACAATTTAGCGCAATGCCCTCGGTCAATTTGAGGCCGGCAGGCGTCGCCGTCGATATCGTCATTCGCTACATCACACGAGCCGGAGTGAGGGTCGAGACTCGGAACAAGCTGTTTGCGATGATCGTTGATCTGATGCAAGGTGAGTGGAAAGACGGTCTTAACCTGACCGCACTCTCGCCGCAGGGCGAAAGCAAAGGATGATGATGATCAGTGTGTTCATGACCCAAATCTTACGGCAATGTTTCGAGGCTAACCTGCGCACGTCTGGGTGATCGGACCGGCAGCAGAGGAAGAGGTACTTTGCAGGAACGTTTACGAGCAGTGCCGAGGGAGGAGAGGTAAGGAAGGAACTTCTGGTCTGGGCGAGAGCCGGGCAGCCCGATCCACTGAAACGTCTTTCTACACACATGGCTGCAACATCTGTGATCGTCCTGAACTGGAAATTAAGGAATGCTTGATTTTTATGAATTATCGACGGTTGTCATATGTACGACAGAGGCCGCAGGGTTCGAATTCCGTCGTTCCCGTCGGAATGGCTGGAACATGCATGTTGCGCCAAGTCGGGCGGGAGCGCGAGCCGCAAGCACGAATCATTCTCGGACTGCCGAAACCGAAACTTCGGGCAACTTTGTACAAGCAGCAACGGCATCACGCCCCGGCCCTTTTGATCTTCCCCAATTTGTGTGCAGGCAGAATCTGACCGCCCGCTCTAAACAAGCTCCAATAGAAGGAAATTGCAGGCCGCTCGGCGCAAGAGCCTGCATAGTCTTTCGGTTCTCGAACGTTTGAAATATGGCGAGGTGAGGCAGGAAATATCCAAGAACTCTGACTAGCTCGTTGAATAATCTATCCCCGTTCTGTTGGCTCTTTTTGACGAATTCTTCATAGCACGACAACGAAACTAGATCTGGCAGGTGTATCGGCATCCACTTTTTGCCGTTGGGGTGGCTCTGGTAAGCGGATAGGACCAAATCGATGATCTCGTGCAGTTTCAAGCTGTTCTCGGGACCGGCACAGAGGTGGTAGAAACGGCCTGGAGCGAAGGCGGACTCAAACAAGAATGCAAGGGCCGCCATCACCCAATCGCTTGCGACCAGATCAATCAGAGCATCTGGGTGCCCGGGTGCGACCGGCAGTACGTTTTGTGGGAGTAGCCTGATTAGCCTGTGTAGGTGATTGAATTGCTGGACGGTCCCAGTAAATGAATCGCCCAACAAAGAACTAATTCGGAAGATGGCTGCCGGAACTTCTTCCATTGCCTGCCAGATCAATTCTTCGGCTTCGTATTTGGACTGCTGGTAAGCATTGCAAAAACCATTCTGGTGACGAATTCGCGATTCGGAGAAACAGCCAGCCGATCGCCCAACCACATAAACCGTGCTGAGGTGCGCGAATTTCTTCAATCGCCGACATCGGACAGCAAAATCCAGGATTGTTTGGGTGCCTTCGGTGTTGACTTGGCGAGCCGCTTGCAAGGAGATGCCGAAGCGGGTATCGGCTGCGCAATGAATGATCTCGGTGATCTGCTCTGCGAGTTCCGCATAAGTATGATCACTAAGCCCGAAACGCGGGCGCAAAATGTCCCCTTGTACCAGGTTGAATTGCCCGAGACGACCAACTCTCTCTAGTTGCTCGGGTCGACGTGTGAGCAGCACGAATTGCCTGGCAGTACTTCCCGACAATAGTCCGAGCAATGCACCACCGACATAACCAGTCGCACCGGTAAGCAATAAACGTTCGCAGGACATGTCACACCACTGCAGCGGCACCGGTTACGCCGCGGAAGGTATATCCGCCATCGAGGCAAACCGTATACGCCCGGCCTCCTAATGATTTGGGGAGCTCGAACCGAAGGCGCTTTTCCCAACTTCTAAACCTCCAGGACACGACTTCTCCCCGCAGTAGCGCCTCACGGATTTCGGCTCCCGACCGAGAGCCGGCGTCAGGAGTTCAAGCGCCAGCTAGGATAATGGCCTTTGTCTCTTTGAGCAGTGCGTGGGGTTCGATTTCGCACGGCCCGCTGAGGACAAAACTATGGTCTTCGCAAATTCTGCCCTTGGAATGGATGACGGCATGAACCGGCTTAGTCAACTCGGGATCAGCGCCAAGGCCTTCTAAGGTATCAGCAAATTCGGGGAAGGTGAGCAACACATGGAACACGGCTTCGGCTCGGAAAGCCCCATAATCTAATACACCTTCACTGGGAGTGCCGCCAGAATCATTAAGTTCGATGTACAAAGGCCCTGGGTCAAGGCGACTGCCTTGCCACTCGATGCATACCCCCTCAGCCATACGGGCTCGGAGATTCGCGATAACAAACTTCACATGATCCTTCATTTTCTTATCTCCGCCAAAATCCGACATTTTCCATAGTTGCGGAACTTTCTGAGACCAAGTTTAGTTTCCAATATGAGTGCAAGAGAGGTCTCGCTGATCGCAGAAGAGACAATTTTTTTACATCGCCCACTGGTTACCTGCCTTCGCGCAGGCTTGAGAGATTTTCTTTCAAAACCAGAATACTCTCAGCGCGCATTTCATCGAGGTATCGCTAAAGGCGGTGAGGTCATTACTTGTTTCGTTTGTACCCCATGATCGTGACGCTCTTTTCCACGAGCAGCGTGGTGCCGGGAACTCCAGCCAACACCAGCACGGACGGACGGAGTTCGAGTCGTCGAAGTCACGGCTGAATATTAATTCAGTCCTTCGCCGCTTAGGTGTAAGCAACTCCCGAGTGAAACTTAAGCGCCACTGCATGCGGTTTCAAAGCCAAACTCTTCGGTAAGGTGCCGATTTAACGGCTTGCTGACAATTTCCTTAGGCAGCTGTCCTATCTTCATAGTGACCGAACTGAGGGTCGCCATGGACAGGAAAGGAGTGGCGATATTCGGTGAGATTGCGATCGATTTCGATCGAATGGAGATTCGTCGTGCCGGTCGAATCGTATCCGCAACAGCCCTGGAGTTCAGGATCTTGAAATTCTTCGTGGATAATTCACATTGTGTATTTTCTCGCGACGAACTTCTCGATGCGGTTTGGCCTGAGCGGGAACGGGTAACGGCTAGAACTGTTGATAATTTCGTCGGGCACTTACGGCGAAAACTTGAAGAAGATCCTGCCCATCCTGCCTATCTGCAGACCGTATATGGCGCAGGATATCGATTCGTGCCATTCCCTTGCACAGGCAAATCGCTGACTAGCTGGTGCCGGGGATGGACTTCCGATGGGCGGCCCGAGATGCGCTCACCTGGTTTAGATCAGCGCGCCAAAGGTGTGAAGACATCGTAGCAACTAGTTCACGGAAACTCGATTCCCTGATCCGCATTTGCTTTCGCCGTGGTTTCGTCACAAGTGAATCTCGGCTACCCTGAAGTGCAATGGTTACGCTTCATTTCGAGCTGCCAGTTTCGGGAGCGGCCAATTGAATTCGCCAAACGGGACCATCCTCATAGAGGGGCCCTTCGAATTCGAGAAAGGTAGGCGCTTCACTTTTTGCCACCCACAGTTGAATGGCTGGCGGCTGTTTGCCCACGAGAGGTGCAATTCGCCCCGTTACGCCAGGAACTTTTATCTCTATTACATAAAGCTGCGATTTGTACTTCGCTGGACCGATCGTGAACGTTTTTCCTTCGCTAGGATGGATATTCAATTGCACTAACTGCGGTTTCGATGAGATCGCAACCATTGAAACCGTAGCGCCGGCTATGGGGCTAATATTCTTGGCCAGGGTGAACAACAATCCGTTGGAAACATCCGCCGGCAAATCCAAACGGGTTGTGATTTCATGGGTAACACCCTTTTCGGTACTTCTGATCGTGACGGTTCCACTGGTCCCGTCAATCCAGCTTTCACGATCCTGCTTGAATGCCGGCCCTCTTTGTACGACCTGATCGCTCACTAGGCGAAACACTCCGTGCTGGGTGAATTTGGTGATCTCTTCATAAAAAGAACCATCTTTGAAGCGGAACTGGAGATCGGCTGCCACCGGATGACCTGTATCTTTCCAAACCTGTTTCATCTCGCCGTAAGCCAAGGCTCGGCCGTCCAGGTTTTGTAAGACCAGAAAACCGAGGGTCACACCTTCAAGGTGATGGACGGGTATCGGATCAGCCTGTGATATCCCCACTTGAAGAAATAGGGCGGTGACGAGAAGCATTCGCAGAAGATGACGCGGACAATGGCCCATGCTCTGGTCCCCCGGATTTACGATGCTAGCGACACATTCCGGTTGGATCGTCGCAGGCGGTTTTCTAAGTACATGACACCTGCAGCTAAGCCTTTGCCCACGCGGGAGCGGCCACGGCAGCTACGTAGGACATTGGCGAATGGCGCGGCTGGTGTTTGGGCAAATCGGTCGGCTCTACCGCTAGAGCGGCTTCAGATACTCCACAATATCATGCTTCTCCTGGTCCGTTCGGCCCAGGTTGAAGCGGGCATCGAAGCTAGTCACGACGTTCAGCAGCAACGTCTTGAATCGACCATCATGATAGTATCGGCTTTTGTTTTGCGGGAACATGAACAGGCCTCGCGCGCGGACAAAGATGCCGGCGAGATTCATCGTGCGATACCGTGCACGGCCTTTCCATGCGCATCAATGCTCGCCGGAGCGCGTCGGGCTTCAAGGCCATCGATCTTCATCTCTCCATGCGTGTGTTGGTTCCAGCCTGGCTCGCTCCAGAATGGCTCACGATGACAGCTGTTGTCATTGCGGGACTAAATCCAGTATGGCGATGGGGGAGCGCCGCGGGACGGCCACCTTCCCTTAAATTGAAAGCACTTCGGTAGCGCCGGCATTTTCCAGTTGAATTCTAGATCCGATCACCACCCGGGAGCACCCGATGAAATGTCTAGTTGCTGTAGAAGCAGCATTCCTGCTCGTAGCCACTGCCGCCGCGCAGACAGCGCCAACTATGCTGCTTGCCACGCCCTCCACCGTCGTCTGGGGATATTATTCAGCCAAAGCCAAGCCGGTGCTGACCATTCATTCGGGTGCTACGGTCCGTATCCAGACGCTTTCCACCTGCGGTCCGGATGAGCGCCTTATCGAACAGGGTGTCGCGCCCTCTGACATCCCGTCATACAACGCGCCCATTTATCACGAGGTGAAGGACAAAGGCCCAGGCGGCCACATCCTGACCGGTCCGCTCGAAATTGCGGAAGCGGACCCCGGGGACGTTCTCGAAATTAAGATTCAGAAAGTCGAGATCGACGCCTCCTGGGCCTGTAACGGATTTGGCGTTGGACGCGGCTTTCTACCGAACGAGTATCCCTACAGCAGATCGAAGATCATCCCGCTTGATCGCCGACGGATGGTCGCGAGGTTTGCTCCCGGCATCGAGATTCCACTGCATCCCTTCTTCGGCAGTATGGGTATTGCACCGCCGTCCTCGGCCGGCCGCATCGACAGTGCCCCTCCATGGATGCATGCTGGCAATATGGATAACAAGGAACTGGTCGCCGGTACGACGTTATACATTCCGGTGCAGGCCAAAGGCGCGCTTTTTGAAGTCGGCGATGGCCACGCCGGCCAGGGCAACGGAGAAGTGGACATCACGGCGATGGAAACTTTTCTCACCGGCACCTTTAAATTTGTCGTGCATAAAGACCGCCATCTGCTTTGGCCCCGCGCGGAAACTCCTGCCAGCTATATCAGCATGGGATTCAGCACAGATTTGAAGGAGGCAACCACACTTGCATACATGCTCACCAGTGTTGCGCCGTCCGCGACATGATCAATTTCCTCGTCGATGAAAAGCACCTGAGCGTCCATGCGCTGTGTCCCAAGAGTATTTTCGTTAAGTAACCGAAAACGTTACCTGATGGTTGCCGTAAAGACTCACGCTCTCATCCTGCGCCACCAACAGGCGTTTTGCTAACGCCCGCCATTGACTGCGACGTTTCCACATACGTCGATTTTCTCACCAACCCGCCGAGTATCAGAGGAAAGGACTTGCAACTTCCGAGCGGGAAGACGTTGCGAAGTACGATGCGCGCCAGATTCTGCGCTTCGCGCTGCTACACTCATTCTGCATTCCACAATACGGGGGCTCTATGCGCATCAGATTATCTGCGGTTCTGCTCAGTCTGGCTGCTCTCTCGATCGCGGCCCATGCACAAACCACGTCGATCGTTCTGCATTGTCCGAACTTGTTCGACAGTATCTCCGGAAAGATGTTGGGCGAAACAACCGTTTTTATTTTAGGCGATCGAATCGAACAGGTGAGTAACGGCTACCAATCGTCTTCGGGAGCTAAGGTGGTCGAGCTCCGCAACCAGACTTGCCTGCCCGGTCTGAT
>JBPYFC010000095.1:0-6205 GCA_051984705.1 Chthoniobacterales bacterium
CGTACAGTTCGCAGCTGTTGAAAACATTGCCGAGGTTATATCCCCCTGCAACCAGCACCCTGCCATCGGCCAGCAACGTGGCTGTGTGATTGATCCGTGGGATATTGAGCCTGCCTCCGCCTCTCCAGATCCAACTCGCCGGGGCGTTGTCAGAGCCGGTTACGTTGCTTTCGAGCGCATCTTCATTCTCAGCCGAGTTCTGGTTTGGATAGCCTCGGTCCGGCGGTGGGTCGACCGCTAGCGCCTGCGGCGAAAGCCCGAAGCAGCCGAGTGTCAGTGCGATGAGAACTGCCAGAATTGCTGCGTTTTTGCATTGAGTCAGCGGATTCATGGTTCTTCCTCTCTTTTCCCCCGCTACATTGATTCTGCGATTCGCGGATTCGTGGGTCAATCCTGATTTTCGAACATTGGCACCTCGAATTGGCTGGCGCACGTGCTTCTGGCGACGCCTTCCTTTCCGCTAAAGCCAGCCGCCCGAGTCACTTCTTCGCTTTCGCTTTCTTCATTGCGGACATGCTTCGACGCCCTGCCTCTCAAACTCTTCGCGGCGCTTCATCTAGTTCGCTGTCACCGACGCTAGTGACCGGTGCGCGCGATAAAACCGTGGATTGCCCCTGAGGTGGCTGGGTCTTGAATGAAACCGGAGATCAGGTTGGAGTTGTTGATGTCCGCGAAGATGGTGAACCGGTATTGGGAATCGGGATAATCGTAGGAAATAAAATGGTTCGTCGGGTTGCGGACAAAGCCGCGAAGGTCGCCGGCCGCATCCTGCCACGCGCCGACTATTAGCCCCTGATCGTTCAATCCGTAGACAAGGGTGTCTTGGGCGCCAGGGTAAGCAATCTGGGTAACAGTGCCGTCGGTATCTCGGAAGAATCCGTAAAGACCATCGGCGTAGTATCCCACCACCTGTCCCAGGCTATTGATCGCTTGCGGGAAGGTCACATTGGAACCAAAGGCCTCAAAGGTGGTGAGAACGCCACCGATACTAACAAATCCGAAGTATGCAGTGCCGTCGTAATAAAAACCGGTGAAGTCGCCCGCGTCGTTCAGGCCATTGACGTCGGTGTACTGGGCGCCCGGCACGTCGTATTGGGTGTAAGTGGTGCCATCGAAAAAGAAGCCGTGGTCTATCCCGGCCAAATCGACGAAAGTTCCAGCGACCAACCCGGAGCTATTGATTCCTCTTGCCTCGGTTTCGATCGAGTTAGGCAGCGAGATTGAAGCGCTGAAACGGCCATTCGGCAGTCTGTAGAAACCATACCCCTTGCCATGGTAAACATAGTGTCCAGCGATTTTTCCGTCGTTGGAGATACCCTGGCCAATGGTACCCATGGAGCGGGGGTAGTCGTAGATCGGCACAACCAGCTGAATCGTAGGGGCAGCCGCAGGCGCTAGTTGTATTAAAACCAAAAAGAATGAACCGACTAGAAGAACCGACAGAACTTGTCGAGAGAACATAAATGGGCCTTTCTTGAATTTCTTAGGATTCGTTTCTGAGGACATAGACGAGTTTCTCAAAAGAAAAGAAATCCGACAGCCCGGCGTGTGTTCATGGCTCCTTGAACTCGCCCTTGTGTTCATGTGTTCCGATCAGATTGCCAGTCTCGTCATAAACCCGAACCACGGCATCCTGTGACCGGCTGTAGTGCTGCGCGTACCCGATTGCATTGCTGACCGCATTCGGCTCGCCGTACCACAGGCGACCGAACGTAAGGGGAGCGGGCACATGCATTTTCCCGGACGGAAGAGCCCGACCGAGCGTATCCTTTTGCTTGACGGCAATCGGCGAATTGCAGTAATCGGGACTCTCAATCAATAAAAGGACTTTCCCATGCTCAAAACAAACATTTGTCTCCTCTGCACGCTGGCGATAGTTGGCAGCTCGAGTTTCGTTAAGCCGGAAACGCCAACTCTGTCAGTGCGAGAGATAGGCATGTTTACTTATTCCACGCCGCCATACGTGCTCGGTACGGTCGGCGGGATCAACGATGGCGGCACTATTGTCGGCTCGCTCGACGATGCGGATCTTCTCTCGGGATTTATCCGAGATAGCTCCGGAACATTTACCGCCCCGCTCGTCGATCCGGTAGAGAATGAATTGGATACGGTCCCTACCGCGATCAATAATGGCTCGACGATCTGCGGGTGGTATTACACGAGCGATACGGGTTATCATGGATTTTTCTATACTAACGGCACGTATACAAACTACGACCCCCCGGAGGGAAGTTCGGCCCACCTGATGGGAATAAATGACGCCGGTGATTTCGTCGGATTTTATGCCGGTACTGACGGGACCACGCTTGGATTCATCGTCGTCAATGGGCAATTCAGCCAAATCGCGGTGCCGGGCGCATCGAGCACCTTGTGTATGGGAATTAACAATCTGGACCAGGCGGTGGGAGCGTATGTGGTGGGTCAGGGTCGCAGAGCTACCGGGCATGGATTCATGCGCGCGGCGGATGGCACTCTCACTTATCCGCTCGATTATACCGGGGCAAGCTACACCACTCCGGCGGCGATTAATGATGCCGGTCTGATCGTGGGCTCCTGGACGAACAGACAGGGAACACACGGCTTTGTCCTGCAATTGCCAGACACCTTTGTGGGTTTTGATGTGCCGAGGTCTCAAGGGAGCGGTACCGAATTGACTGGCATAAATAATTTGGGCAAGATTTCAGGCAGTTTTTTTGGGAGGGATAACGTGACCCACGGGTTGATCGCGAGACTCACGACTCAGTAGGCAGAGACAATTCTCCAAAACGGGAACGTTGAAAGCCGAAGGCTGATACGTCGTAAGACTGCGTGTTACTCGCGGCAACGACAAGGTGAACGCGATGTTGCTCAACGAGTTTCTGAAAGAGCGTCGCCAGATTGACGCTCAGCAAAAGCAAATTGAAGCGCTTACCGCGGGCTTACAGAAAGTCAGCGCACAGCTTGAGCTGAACAAATCTGCACCGCAAACGGTGTCGCGCTGAACGCGCGTTCGCTCGATCAGTGGGCCGTTGGCTTTATCGGTTGGTTAGACAGTTCTTTAGCATAATCTCGCCTAGTAATTCATATATGGAGCTAAAACCACAAAGGCGACGACCGCGCCAAGCACCGCTACGATTGTAGTGACAATCCCAACCCATCGAGACCTGACCCAGCCGCCGAGCGCAAAGCTCGCGAGCAGAAGCAAAATGCCCAAACAAAACACCTGGGAAAGAAGTCCCAGTTGCGACGCGATGCGCGGTGGCATGGTCCCACCCGCAGGTAGAGGCCCCCTGTGCTATGAGCTAGCGCATTTACGTGCCAAGCCGAAATACTTCCTGAGTTACCGGGATGCAGCAAAGATCTTCGATGGGATGACCCACCAGCAAGAGGCGAAGATCGCACAGCAGCAAAAGCAAATTGATACGCTTGCGGCAGGACTACAGAAAGTCAGCGCACAGCTTGAATTGAGCAAAACCGCTACGCAAACAGTTCTGAACAATCACTAAAGCTCCGAAATATCGGCAAGCTCGGACGTGTTGAGCACGATTTGCGGTTTGATCACGACGGCGGTTAGGCCCGTTCAATCACCCCTGTGCAATCGCACAGCGCATTTCGACTGCTCACGCGGCGGGTTGAGCCAATCGACAATGGTGCAATGGGATGTTAAGAATGAGAAGTTCTCGCAGCCCAGTCTGAAAGACTTCCTTATGGACATTCAGTAGCCCGCCCCTGGGCCCCCTGCGCCACTTAGCCCTGCGCCTATGTCCCGGTAACCGATAGGGAGCGACATCCGGTTCGCCGCCGCATTATTCGTCGTAGTAGTCTGACGCGTTGCAGTAGTCGTCGTCCCGGGTTGGCTTGAGCAAGAGGCCAGGATCAGGACCACACCGATACTGGCGATACCTGTTAATGTTATTAGTCTTTTAATATGCTTTCGTTTTGAGTGGGTTGGTTGATTTTCTGGGTGTATTGAAATCGGCACGACGTTCGGAGATTGCGGTGGGTAAGAGACTGGCGTGATCTTCATGGGTGGCTCGAGACTGGGGAGAACCATGCGTGATATTGACAGCGAGCAATGCGGCACCGCTGTGCCTGTGACGATCTTCGTCTTGGTCGATCGATTTAAACCGAAGTCTTTGTCTCGACGCTCAGCCGTTCGACAGGCACGTTGAGCCAATCCGCAGCTCCTTGTCGATCTTGGAAAACACGAACGTTGATGGGAGAACCCTGAGTCAGTATGGCATGCAAACGCATATAATGAATCATTGTCGAATCGGTAGCGAGAATTGCCGACTTTACCGACGGCCGACCTGCGTAAACAACGCGCCGGTGCAGAGACGCCTGAATAACAAATTTGAAATTGAGTTCGACTTCGTCAGCGGCCGTCGTATCGGCGAACCGATTGAAAGGCTCTTGTAACTTGGCTTCAAGATTTTCAATGACGCCGATGACCTCATTCATCGTCGCCTCATTGATCAATCCGTGTGGTTTGTAAATGAACAGGCGAATGTCTTCGTGAAACTCAATCTCCGGTAGTAGTTTCATAGCAAGAATTGTCACAGAAAACAGCAGCAAAACGAGCATTTTCGCCGTTAGCCGCCTTGTGCGTAATCGGTCAGCGGTTAATGTTTCTTCGTGCGCTTGCGCCGAGCCCTGGTTTTCTTGCCGCTGCTTTTCTTCGGCATCGCGTAATCGGGGAACGCCGCCTCATCGGCGACAATCGTCTTGATGACTTCGCCGATGTCCGAGCGCAGCAGCCAATCGACCGCGATACGGAGGAACTTCGATGTGTCCAAGATCGCGCTTCGTTCCACGATTGCGTTAATGCGCTCTTCTTGATCTGGCCGCAGTCGGATATTTACGATTCTTTTAGCCATTCGTTCCTCGCGATTCGCCTCGCTGTACGGTCTTTGTAAGGTCACGTAACACGAAATCTCACGGTCTGTCACGCTCTTTTTCCACAAATCTTCCTGAACACCCGAGGCGCAATGTTTGTAATTGACTTTCGTAATACGTTTCATATTATATCGCTTACACTATGAATACAACCAGTTGCCACACGGTTACGCTCAGGATGCTCCTTCGGGAAGCCGACGTTGATGAGAAAAATGGCAAAAGAGAGGAGGCGACCAAAATCAGGGGGTGGGTCGCTGATCTTCTAAGCGAGCAATCCAAGGTCGTCAGATCGCTTTGGCGCAGGTTGCCTAAACCAAACGGGACCACGCTCATGCAATTCGCTCGCTAAACGAATAGTGAAACGGTGGAAACTCTAGCCAAAGAAATCGAAAGACGGATGCATGGCGAATGGAAGCACTGCATGATTCACGACAGGGACTTGGAGCGGATTTGGCCGACCAACGAGGACGATCGAGAACAAAAGATCGCTCAATTTGCAAGCAAATACGGATTCCGTCTGCGGTTCTATCAAAAGGGACTGTGCGCCATCTTCGACAAATGGCCGCCACGGCTGCGCACGTAACAATCTGGCCTTTCCTCACCCCGCCGGGGGGCCGGGTTCTCCCCGGCGTCATTTAGAGCAATGGCGCTCCAAATAATTAACAGCTAAACACACGAAAACATACCGAAACCAATCGCAGTAACATGAAAGAGCAAAAGCTGAAAGAGTTGTGTCAGTTTGAGCTTTATCTTACGAGGGTGGTGAATAACGCCATCAGTGCAAAGGTGTGCAGTGAGGATGAAATTCCCTCTGTAATTTGTGCATTGGCTAATTGCCTAACCGGATACGCTCTTGGAGCATTCGGGAAGGAATTAGGACCGCAGATCGTTTCGTCGGCTATAAATCGTGCCATCGGAATACTAAACTCGGCCAGCGCATGAATCCATTCACACGCCGAGGAAACGAATCGCCTAACCTCCCGGCGTCAATTTTGAGAAGAATGGCCAGCATTCTAAATCGCGAGCGGGAACACATATTGTGAAGACGAAGGATTTAAGAAAGAAGATCAGGCGACTTGGAAAGCGCCTGCGAGAAGGCCCACAAAAGTTGGCCAACCTAAAACGGAGGCTGGAGGCCGCGGAGGGAGCAAAGGCGTTGGACGCGGCCAGGAAATCCGCTGCTCGTACTGCTGCAGTGCTGATCGCCGAAGCGAGGAAGCGAGCGGCCAAGAAAGAGAAGAGAAAACTGAATCTCTCGCTGGAACGTCGCGCACAACTTTCGGCCGCGATGAAGGCTAGGTGGGCTGCCAAAAGAGCCGCTGAGGCGAAT
>JBPYFC010000096.1:0-6185 GCA_051984705.1 Chthoniobacterales bacterium
GAATTCAATCACCCCTTCGGAATCGTGAAGTCGGCGACATCGACTTCATCATTGTCAGGGAGAATAACGAAGGCGAGTATTCGCAAGTTGGCGGACGTTTGTATGAGGGTACACCCTTCGAAATTGCTTCTCAGGAATCGGTTTTCACCCGACGCGGCGTTGACCGGATTTTGAGGTACGCGTTTGAGCTAGCCAAAAAACGGCCCAAAAAGCGCGTCACTTCGGCGACCAAATCAAACGGTATAACGATCACGATGCCGTTTTGGGACGAACGATTCCGTGCTGTTTCATCGGAGTATCCTGGGATCAGGACCGACCAGTTTCATATCGATATCTTGTGCGCTCACTTCGTACAGCGTCCTGACTGGTTTGACGTAGTGGTTGGCTCAAACCTTTTCGGTGACATCTTGTCCGACCTTGGACCTGCTTGTACCGGAACGATCGGGATCGCTCCCTCTGCAAATCTGAATCCCGAACGCGAATTTCCTTCAATGTTCGAACCTGTGCATGGCTCGGCTCCCGACATTGCTGGAAAAGGAATCGCCAATCCAATTGGACAAATCTGGTCTGGAGCAATGATGCTCGAGCATTTGGGTGAGAAGGACGCTGCAGAGGCAGTGATCAAAGCAATCGAAATGGTCCTGACTAAAGGTCCCCGGACGAGAGATATCGGTGGAACCGCTTCGACTCAAGCGGTCGGCAAAGCGATCGCTGAAGCCGTGTGAACAAATCGTTGCCAATCTGCTTTGCCTGGATTGCGCTTGTTTCATGCGCATTCGGAAGAGCGGACACGACTAGAAGCGATGTCTGTATCTTTTACCCAGGCGGATATTCCCGCGAAAAGGCAGGACCCAGTCTAGCCCTGGTCAGGGAACCCAACTCCGCTCAATCTCCCGGATTCGAGCCGCGTCCGGTCTTTTCGACCAGCTCAGACGGCAAACCGGTTGCCTCGCTTGGAATCGAAGATGGCACGGATCTGTACGGGGAAGGAGAGGCACGGGCGCCTCTGTTACGGAACAAGACACGGGTTGTTTGCTGGAACACAGATAATTACCTGGCGCTCGGAAACGATCGTCCTCTTTATCAGAGTCATCCTTGGGTCTTGGGCGTCCGCAAAGACGGGAGCGCGTTTGGCGTCTTTGCGGATACTACATGGCGGACAGAGATCGATCTCACCTCTGGAATCCGATTTACCAGTGATGGCCCGCTATTCCGCGTGATCGTTATCAGAGAAGGGACTCCCCAGGACGTGATCAAGCGGATGGCGAGCTTTGTCGGTTACCCGGATCTTCCTCCGCTGTGGGCGCTTGGGTATCATCAGTGCCGCTATTCGTATTACCCAGAGACAAAGCTTGAAAGCGTGGCGGCAGAATTTCGGTCGCGCCATATACCGTGCGACACGATGTGGATGGATATCGAATACCAGGACGGGTACCGCATTTTCACTTTCGAGAACGCCGGATATTCGAATCCGGCTGGCGTTTATGCGTATCTTCACGCCCGCCATTTCCATGCGGTAAACATCATTGATCCTCACGTGAAGGTGGATCCTGGGTATTCGATCTATCGATCGGGGGAACAGCTGAAACTGTGGGTGCTGAAAAGTGACGGCGCCGAGTTTCAGGGATCGTGCTGGCCCGGAAATTCCGTTTGGGTCGATTTCACCCAACCGCAGGCCCGCAACTGGTGGGCCGACAACTGCCGGCAATTTCTACGATTCGGCGGCGATGGCATTTGGAACGACATGAATGAGCCCTCCGTCTTCGACACGCTTGATGGAAGTAACACAATGCCGGTGGATAACATCCATTCAGGCGGAGGACAGCTACCTCGAGGTCCGCATGCGCGGTACCATAATGTTTACGGAATGCTGCAATCGAGCGCTTCGCGCGATGGCCTGTTGAGGGCGCATCCGGACCGGCGTCCGTTTGTGCTCACGCGGGCAAGCTACATGGGCGGCCAACGCTATGCCGCAATGTGGTGCGGGGACAACGGATCGACGTGGGATTATCTGCAGGGATCGATCCCGATGTTGCTCAACGTTGGCCTGTCGCTTGAACCTTTTGGTGGAGTCGATATCGGCGGATTCGCGCACCCGGCTACGCCGGAGATTTGGGCGCGCTGGGTTGGAGTAGGAGCGTTTTATCCGTTCTGTCGCGGCCACGCCGATAAAGATACGCCGCCCAAAGAGCCATGGGCCTTCGGACCGGCGGTTGAAACAGAGGCGCGAACCGCGCTTCAGCGTCGATATCGTCTGTTGCCCTATCTCTACACGCTTTTTCAAGAAGCCAGCGTAGATGGAATGCCTGTGATGCGACCAGTGTTCTTTGCGGACCCGAAGGATCCTGCGCTGCGAGCAGAGGAAGAAGCATTTCTGTTGGGTGCGGACGTTCTTGTGGTGCCGCATCTTGGTGAAAGCGAACAGCGTGTTGCTGCGCTGCCCAAAAGGATTTGGCGGAGTGTTTCGCTGGTGGGAGAAGACTCCGCGAAGGATATTAATCAGCCCGATCTGCGAGTCCGTGGCGGCTCGATTGTACCCGTGGGGCCGGTCATGGAATACACCCGCGAAAAGCCGCTGGATCCGCTCACTCTGATCGTTTGCACGGATGAAGCCGGCAGAGCATCTGGACGCTTGTATGAAGATGCGGGCGATGGATTCGGGTATCGGAAAGGCCTTTATCGGGCGACGCGATTCAGCGTTCGGAAATCCGGAAGCAACTATTTCCTTTCTGTACGCCGGTCGGGTGGCGATCTGCCCGAACCGAAGCGGATGATAGAGGTCGTGTTGCTGGAAGAGAATGGCCCACGAACGTTTCGTGTTGCTGCAAGCGCCGTCGAGTCAGCCGGGACCAAAGGTCTCCTTCTAAAGTGATGTGATCGCGCGCGCAGGCTGTAGGGCGGCAGAGCTTGTCCCGCCGTCGCCTCGGCGAAGGAGGACCCTGCCGCCAATACCCAGCGCGTAAGCATCGGACCAGGGTACCATGCCTTATCCGCGCCACCCGTTTGACGATCATGAAGATTGCTTGTAGCAATGAGGTCCAATGCCTTTTTCCTCGATCTATATTGCCGGCCATAGGGGGTTGGTCGGCGGCGCAATGGTTCGTTATTTTGAAAGTCGAGGGCAGCCGAACATCATTATTCGGAGCAGGCAGGGTTTAGATCTACGTGACAGCGATGCAGTGCGCGAATTTTTCTCCAGTACGCGTCCGGAAGCAGTGGTGATGTCCGCCGCAAAGGTCGGTGGCATTCAGGCCAACAATAATTTCCCAGTCGAGTTCCTACTGGAGAATTTGCGGATCCAAAACAATGTCATTGCGGCCAGCTTCGAAGCTGGGGTGAAAAAACTCCTGTTTCTGGGAAGCTCTTGTATTTACCCAAGGCTCGCCCCGCAGCCGATCCGCGAGGACTCGCTTTTATCGGGACCATTGGAACCGACGAACAAACCGTACGCCATCGCGAAGATCGCTGGGATAGAGCTTTGCCAGGCCTACAGTCGCGAGTACGGGGCAAATTTTATTTCGGCGATGCCGACGAATCTGTACGGCCCGGGAGACAACTTCGATCTTGATAGCTCGCACGTACTGCCGGCGCTGATTAGGAAAGCGCACGAGGCGAAGATCAACAACCAGCCGGCTTTTACAGTATGGGGGAGCGGCTCACCTCGACGCGAATTTCTGTATGTCGACGACCTGGCTGATGCGCTCGCGTTCTTGTTGGAAAATTACAATTCGCCCGAAGTGATTAATGTCGGCTGTGGAAACGACGTCACTATCCGTGAGTTGGCGGAAATCGTGTCGGAAGCGGTCGGGTTCAAAGGCGAACTTATCTTTGATCCAACCAAACCGGACGGTACCCCTCGAAAACTGTTAGATACGAGCCGCCTGGAAAAGCTGGGCTGGACACCGCGTGTATCGTTGCGGGATGGGATTGAACAAACATTCCAATGGTATTTGCGATCTGCTCCGGACCTCGTGCACAAATGAACTTGTGGTGATAAAGAAATGACCGCGGACTCGCTTCGGATCGCTATCTCTGGTCATAGCGGTTGCGGAAATACAACCGCCGTCCACAACGTTGGCAAAACGCTCGGATTGAACGTGGTCAACTATACATTTCGCGATCTTGCGCGCGATTTGGATGTCCCGTTCGAAGAGATTCAAAAAAGAGCGGGAGAAACCAAAGTATTCGATTTCTTGACCGATTTAAGCTTGATTCGGGCATCGCTTCAGCCTCGGGCTGTGGTCGGATCGAGGCTGGCCGCCTGGCTGGTGGATGCTGATCTTCGTGTCTGGCTTCACGCACCTTTAGAGACCAGAGCAAAACGAATCCATCAGCGCGAAAAGGACAGTCTTTATGAGTCAGTGCTTTACCGCACACTCCAACGCGACGAACAGAACCGGAAACGATACCTGCAGTTATACGGCATCGATATCAATGATCGAAGCGACTTCGATATCATCATCAATACGGAACGATTGACGGCTGAACAAGTTTCCAGCTTGATCGTAGCAGCGGCGCGTTGGGCGAGTCAGAACCAGTTGGACCGTACGAACCTCCATCTTCAGCGTATTCGGAACATGATTGCCGACTCGTTGCACATTGATCTAAAAGTGCTGGTGGACGACTCTGTGTCGGTTGATTTGCGGCAGGTATATGCGCAAGGATCGTTAGGAAACGAAACCCGATGATGCGGTCGATAGTCCTCTGGGATTGGCAGCCGCACGAGGTCGCGCTAAAGTGCGGCCCTACCGACGATAGACCATCTTACGCAATCGGTAGGGCTGAGCTTTAGCTCAGCCTCGTACGCGTACACCGGTTCTACCACGCATGCTTGAGCTGTTTCCCTCCAGCTTTAATCGAGATGAACTTGCGAAACGGCTCGTTTCGCTGGTCGGGCGAAACGCTTATGTCGGCACTTCATCCTGGAAGTACGCAGGCTGGCTAGGACAACTGTACGATCGATCGCGTTATGAGGTCAAAGGCCGGTTCTCCGACAGAAGGTTTCAATCGGACTGCCTTGAGGAGTATAGTCAGTTCTTTCCGACCGTCTGTGTCGACGCAGGGTACTACAAGTTCCCGGATGATCGTTACATCGAAGGGCTCGTTCGCCAGGTGCCAAAAAATTTCCGGTTTAGTTTCAAAGTAACGGATGCTATCACTTTGCGCCGGTTTCCAAACTTGGATCGGTTTGGCCCGCAGCGGGGACGATGGAATCCGGATTTTCTCAACATTGAAAAGTTCGAAAGAGAATTCCTAAAGCCATTCGAACCTTACCGAGAGTACATCGGCGCCTTAATCTTCGAGTTTGCTGAATTCAGGCCGTCCGATTTTCGAGGGGTCGACGGATTTTTAGAGACGCTTGAACCATTTCTCGGCCAAATCTCGAAAGGGTGGCAATATGCCGCCGAGATACGAACAAAAGAGTACCTGACAAGCAGTTATCTCGAAGTCCTGCGTTCGAAAGGCGTGGCGCACGTTTTTAATCAATGGGCGCGAATGCCGGACGTAAATGAACAACTGAAGATGGCTGGTACGATCACAACAGACTTTGTTGTAGGTCGGTTTCTTTTGCGCCAAGGACGCAGTTACGAAGAAGCGGTAAAGTTATTCGAGCCGTACGACAAGGTTCAGGAAGTCAACGAAGCTGCCCGTCAGGCTGCTCAGACTCTCATCTGGGATATCCCGAGCAAGGAAGGCAGACCGAGTTTTGTTTATCTCAATAATCGACTGGAAGGAAACGCCTTAAGCACGATCGAAGCAATAACGAGGAGACTCGGTTCGTTAGACTAACAAACCGCTGATTTTCTCGCAACGACCCGACGTCGAGCTGGAGTCTCAACCCATCCGGCTTCGGCCGGACTAGAAGCTTGTTGGCTGGATGCAATCCTCCGGCTTGACCCGCCATTGGCGGGTCGAGGTGTTCGGCCGACGACAGTTCTAGCCGTCGAAACAATGAATTTACCGGTGAGCGAAACTTCACCGGCCCGTTTCATCCGAATTTTTCGCAGGTATTGAGGAACAGTCATTCCAGCTTCTTAGGAAACGTTCAGCGCAAATTCTTCTGGACAATCACAACACAAATATATAGAGTTTTTAAGTGATCTGGTAACCGCGTCAGCCAACGAAAATCGACCTCGAAAAACCGGTTCGTTCCTATGCCTCCGAAATTCGGTAACTACCTCTTC
>JBPYFC010000097.1:0-8688 GCA_051984705.1 Chthoniobacterales bacterium
GGCTTACCAAGAAAACCGGTGTCACAACAGAGAGCACGAACCGCGTCACGGTCCGATGGAAGGTACTTTCGGACCCGAAAATCTTTGGCTTCAAGCACCCGAGACTTCATGTGAATGGAATCGAAGCGCAATATACCAAACGCTTCAACCCGGATTCCAGCGCTACGTTCCGGTATCTTTCGACGATCGCTCTCTAAGTTTTACTGGCTGCCACGTTCTGATAAGTGCTGAACATGCGTTTAAACACAGAGCTCCAGGCGTACCGGTTGGTGACGCGGCGACTGGCTTTCGCTCCAGCGGCTTCCAGGTCTGTCTTGCTCAATGCTTCGATCGCGTTTGCCAACGATTCCGGCGAGTTTTCGTCAGCCCAGCAAGATTGATCAGCAAAAATGATTCGGTCCATATAACTGCCCCGAATCCCCACCACTGGGGTACCACAGGCCTGGCTCTCCAGCGCGACCAGCCCGAATGTTTCCTGCACACTTGGATGAACGAACAGGTCGGCTGCGCGGTAGATCTTCGCGAGGGTTTCCTGCTCCGAACAGTATCGAAGCCAAGTGACCGCTTGGGTCTCCTTTTGCAACGCGGCCAATTGATCTCGATAGTAACCATCGCCTACCATTAGAAGATGAAAGCGATTGGGCGCTTTCTGGCACAACAGGCTAAACGCTTTCTGAAGCGTTTTGACATTCTTCTCTGCAGCTAGTCGCCCAACGTAGAGTAGAAGAATACAATCCTCCGGAATCTTGAGTTCGGATCTGGTTGTCCGTTTGTCCGGAACCGGTTTAAAGACGTTTGTGTCGACGCCCAGCTCGCATAACACGAGATTCTCAACACCCCAATCCTTGAGACGATCTGCCAGTCCCTGGGAGGGCACGAACGTGCATCGAAAACGGTTGTAAAGACTGCACACATAGTTTTTTGCGATCTCCATTACGATCTTCACCGCAGTCTGACCGAAATACTTCATCGTTGTCCGCACATACGCTTCCGGGAAATGCGAATGATAAAAACCGACGACCGGTATTCGGAGTGCTTCTCCTGACGCAATTGCTTTCCATGCAAGCTGATAAGGGTCGCTCGACTCGATCACGTCCGGTTTTTCGCGCTCCAGAATTTGTTCGACTGCATTCAGATTGAGCAGCGCTCGATAGCGCGAGGTCTTTGAAACCAGGGGCGCAGCGATACAATAGGTGGTCCCGTCGGCCGTTTCGCTTCGTTCGCTCTGTTTGCCTGGAATGATCAAAAGATGCTGGTGACCGTTGGTAAAAGCATACCTGCGTTTCTCTTCCAGATACCGCTTCACCCCTCCACTGAGTGGAGAGTAGAACTGGGTAAGATCGCAGACCTTCATCGGGGAAACGCTGGAACGGTCCGCCTATAATGCCGACCTTTTTGGAGTTTTCCTAGTGTTCCCGTTCGGACAAATAGCGTTCCGCTTCCATCGCCGCGGCGCATCCTTGTCCGGCTGCGGTGACTGCCTGTCGGTAGACTGGATCCGCGACGTCGCCTGCTGCGAAGACACCCGCCAGATTAGTTCTGGTTCCCTGTTTCTGGATCAGATAACCGTTGGAGTCCATCTCGAGCTTCCCACGAAACGGCGCTGTATTCGGTGAATGCCCGATGGCGACGAACACGCATTTTACCTCGAGCCTCGAAGTCTTCTTGGTTTCGACATTTTGAATTTCTACCGCTTCAATTTCGCCTTTTTGATCGGCGATATAGCGAGTGACAATTGTGCTCCAGATCGGCTTGATTTTTGGGTGGCTCAGCGCGCGGTCAGCCATGATCTTAGTTGCTCGCAACGTGTCGCGTCGATGAATCAAGAATACCTCAGAAGCAAATCGGGTTAGAAAAACCGCTTCTTCTGCGGCGGTGTCTCCACCGCCAATCACGCACACAGGAACGTTTCGGTAGAACGCACCATCACAGGTTGCACACGAAGTCAGGCCGTGGCCCTTCAGTCTTGGCTCATTTTCGAGTCCGAGCCACTTGGCAGATGCGCCGCTCGCAATGATCACCGATTCAGTTTCAACCCATTCATCATCGACTTTCAGGCGGTGATGGCCGTTCCTGGCTTCAAAATCGAGTACCTCGGCATAACGAAATTTGGCGCCGAATTTTTCGGCTTGCCGATGCATGTTCATGATCAGTTGGGGACCATCGATACCGTCTGGGAACCCGGGAAAATTTTCGACCATCGTAGTCGTGGTCAATTGACCTCCAGGCTCGCGTCCTTCCAGGACCAGAGGATTGAGACTAGCACGCGCGGTATAGATCGCAGCGGTCAGTCCGGCGCAGCCGGTGCCCGCAATAATCACCTTTTCCATGACGCTCGTTAACTGCCATCAAAGGCAAGAGAACTCAAGTAGGCATGGAACCCTCTTAACCTTTGCGTCTTGGCGTCTTTGCGTGAGGTCCTCTTCTCGCGCCTTTGCGTGAGATCCTCTTCTCGCGCCTTTGCGTGCCTTTCTTTTTCCTCGCCTGTGCAAAGCAGGTCGCTAGCTTGAACATCATGAATCGACCTTTCGCTGGCTGGATAACCTTTGTAGTTCTGACCGTCGCGCCTTGGGTTAACGGAGTCGCTGAACAAACGGGAATCACACAGGATGAACTGGTGCACCGGGAACAGGAGCTTTTTGATGCAGTGAGCTCTGGTAACGCGGCGCCATGGCAGAAATACTTTGCAGCCGATTGCCTGTTCTTTGACGAGAAAGGAAGAAATTTGGATAAGCCGGCTTTGATTGCTGATATCACGCCAATGCAAAAAGGCTTTTCCGGGCAAATCAAAGTGTCACATCCGGAGAGCCGAATTTTCAGTGATACAGCAATCCTGAGTTACGACCTGGACGAAACTGAGACCGTGTTTGGCCAAACGATGACGGCGCGCTATCACGGCACCGATACCTGGTATCGCCGTAAGGGAGTCTGGCAAATCATCGCCAGCCAGATGTTTCGATACTACGAAGACCCTGCTCCGGGTAAGGTCGATGCAGCGAAGCTGCCTGAGTATGTTGGAACTTACCAACTCTCCTCGGACGACGTCGTTAAGATCATTACTGAAGACAGCAAATTGTACCGGACCCGAGGAGATGATTCGCGGATAGAACTGATTTGTGAGAGCGGCGATCTCTTTTTCAGAAAGGGAGTAGAAGGACGCATCCTATTCCGACGCGACAACAACGACAAAGTCGATGCGTTCATCGACAGACGAAACAACGAAGATATCGTTTGGCGGAAGGTTGAATGACTGTTAACGCCGTCATTGCCGACAGCGCCGCCATCGCCGACAGCGCCGTCACCGCCGACACCGCCGTCACCGCTGAGAGTGATCGACCGTTCTCGGTTTTCTGGCGCTCCGTCTGGCGACTGACCACGCACGGAAGTAGACAGCACGGCTGATGTTATAGCCAGTTTGATTAGTTGAAGAAGATCAAACGGCCGGCGCCGCGGCGCGGACTGCGCTACCCGACAGCTCCGATGCCGTATGCCAGGCATGAGAAAAATCCCGCATGATCAGTGCGTGATCGAACTGAACGCTGTTACCGGGGAAACGGGTGTTGTCATTGAAAAAGCTTGAGAAAACTTGATCGACCTGAAATGGCCGAACCTGCCATGCGTTCGTTTCGAGCACGATGCCGTCCAGTCTCTGCGAATTGCGCGCGATCGAGTAGCCGAGACTTCCGGTTTGAAAGAAAAGAGACGCTTCTTCCAAGTTCTTGAAGCAAGAAGAGGAGGGCAAACTGGACGCGTCGTAGCCTGAGAAACGCACCTCAGCCGTTCCATCTAACGCGCGGTAAGCGAAATTGACCTGGCTGCCCGATTCCTGAATCTCAAATCGTGCTCGATGATGTTCACCTGGGAACAATTTTCCGCCCACAAAAGCGTTGACCCATGAGCTTGTGTCGCGACGGGATATAAAAACCCCTTCCTGCAGGATATTCTTCGCATCGTAATATTCGACGGCGATCCTGTGCGCTGCGTTTTCGCTGCTGACGCCGATCGGGGCCGCCAACCAACTGGGCCGGATCGCTTCCAAGCGAATCAAACAGATGCCTGCGATGGCGTAACCGCGATGAAGCTTTGGACGGAATGGAGCCGGCAGAATCTGTTGAATCACTCTTGGGTCAGCCCGAAAGTTAATCAAGAATCTGCGCTTGATTATACCCTGGAGAGTCGGGATACGCACAGAAGTACAGTATCTAGCGTTAACCCGAGATCCAGTGCTGGATCCAAAACTCGGGAATCCGGGCTGAAGCTGGAGCAAAAGCCAGGTGCTCAGGATTTATCTAACTCCTTGTCCGTTAGTTTTTTGCGTGGAGTGCGCGGTTCGGGCTAAGTTGTTTCATGTTCACCGGAATCGTTGAGGCCGTAGGCGAGGTCGTTAGCCTGTCCGAGATCAGCAAAAGCACCTACCGATTAGAGATCAGGACCTCCCTGGCTCGCGAATTAAAGATCGGCGAAAGCGTTTCCAACAACGGTTGTTGTCTCACAGTTGTTTCGCAAAAAGATGAGCTCGTCGGCTTCGACATGGTGGCAGAGACAGCCAGCCGGACTAATCTGTCGGCGTTGAAGACCGGTGATCTGGTCAACCAAGAAAGATCGATGCTGGTTTCCAGCCGCATCGACGGGCACTTGGTACAGGGACACGTTGATTCGACTGCGAGAGTTCTCCAGGTTGACGAGAAGGGTGAAGATCGCCGGATCGTGATCGAGTTACCAAAAGAGTTTCGTCAGTATGTGGTTTTCAAGGGCTCGATAGCGGTAAACGGAATCAGTCTTACTGTTGCAGAGCTCCGCGACGACAGCTTCGTTGTGGCGATAATTCCGCATACCTGGGTGATCACCAACCTTCATCGTCTTCAGCCAGGAGACTCGGTGAACCTCGAGTTCGACCTGATCGCCAAATACGTAGAACGCATGATGCGCCGGTAGCACAGCACAACCGCGTCAGCGAACTGAAAACTGACGTGTCCGACGTAGCCTTGGCGGAGTCGGAAAACGGAAAACTGAAAACCTAGGCTGAGGCCGGCACCCCCGAACGCGAAAAGCTACTCCTCAATCCTACCGCGCGACTTTTTAATCTGAGATCGGCGCTCCTTCAGTTCCCGAATTTTTTTGCGAAGTGCGGGGGGCCGCGGAGCATTTTGTCGGCGTTTCAATTCCTTTGCTGCCTTTTTTTCTGCGGCGATTCTGTTTTGCTGTTCCTCGATCCGGTCCAGGAGCCGCCGGATTGCCAGCTGTCGGTTGCGAAATTGAGAGCGCGTCTCCTGGACAGTCACAGACATGCCGGTTGGCCGGTGGGCCAGTGTTACGGCCGTCGAAACCTTGTTTACATTCTGGCCACCAGGTCCACCTGAACGCGCAAATACTTCGTCGAAGTCCTGGGGCCGGAGCCCTAGACTATCGAGCCGCTGAATGAGTGCTGGATCGGATAAGGTCATTCAATTGGTACCGCAGCATCAACGAGCAAGCATCGGTTGGCTACCTCTCAGCTTTCCTTGCGAAGTTATATCAACATCTCTCTTGCCATTCTCTCAGACTTAGTTGTCTTTTGAGCGAGGCCCCGTACCAACCACTTTTCACGTTGCTGATCAATCACCATGCCACTTCCTTCTGACGAAAAACTGATCGCTCTAAGCCAAGAATTGCTTAAACAATTCGACACCATCTTCGGATTGCATCCTGGGTTTCGACCGGCGCATGCCAAGGGCACGTTTTTTACTGGTACCTTTGTGCCCTCCTCCAACGCAACTTCTCTAACTCGAGCGCCTCATATCCAGCGTGAATCAACGCAGGTAACTGCACGATTTTCCAATTCAACCGGGTTACCGTTATTACCGGATAACGATCCGCACGCGAATCCGCGCGGCCTGGCAATTCGATTTCACCTGGCTGACCATGTTCACACCGACATTATTGGCCATTCAACCGATGGTTTTCCAGCACGGACGGGAGAAGAGTTTCTGGAATTCTTGCGTGCAGTTGCTTCCAGCGATCCGTCAAAACTATCGGGATCTCCGCTCGAAGCGTTTCTCGGCAGTCATCCAAAGTCGCTCGAATTTGTGCAGACGCCCAAGCCGGCCCCTTCCAGTTTCGCTCGGGAATCCTATTTCGGAGTAACGGCAATGCGGTTCACCAACAGCGACGGCGTTAGCCGCTATGGTCGTTACCAGATCATCCCGGAGGCTGGGAATGATTATTTGGAGGCTGACTCCCTTGCCTCCAAGGGAGCGGACTACCTGTTCGACGAGCTAACAGAAAGAGTAACAAGAGAGCCGATCAAGTTTCGTATCCTGGTTCAGTTAGCAGATGAGAGCGATGTCGTAGACGATGCTACTGTCCATTGGCCGGCGAATCGGCAATTGTTTGATCTGGGCCTACTAACTTTAACCGAGGCGGCTCAGAACGACGACCCTGAAATCAAGCGCATCATCTTTGATCCGATTCCGCGGGTAGACGGAATTGAACCGTCCGCTGATCCCCTTCTCGAATTGCGTGCGGCGATTTATTTGTTAAGCGGGCGGCGGCGCAGGTCTGCAGCGCAAACGGCCAAAAACTAGATGTGCGGTTTTTAGCGCCTGTCGTTCGCCGCACTTTCTATGTTGACGCTCGTTCTGGCTACGCCATATCTTGCAGCCGCCTTTGGCGTCCCCTCCGGCGTTTGGTGTGCCGTCGGATCCCGTCTCCTCGTTTATGAACATCCACGAATATCAGGCAAAACAGCTCTTTCAGCGGTTCGGAATTGCGACTCCAAAAGGTGCGGCTGCCGAGACGCCGGATGAAGCCGAAAAAATCGCTGGCGAGCTAAAGACGTCGAACTTGGTTGTAAAAGCCCAAATCCACGCAGGTGGCCGCGGAAAAGGTACGTTTGTCAACGGATTCAAGGGAGGTGTCCATCTCTGTAAAACCCCAAGAGAGGTGCGCGATCTGGCGGAGAAGATGCTCGGTCAAACCCTTGTGACCCACCAGACGGGACCGGCGGGTAAGGTGGTTCGGAAGATTTTGGTCGCTGAGTCGGTAGACATTGCTCGCGAAGTTTACTTTGCCATTCTGATGGATCGTGCCGCGTGTGCTCCGGTCGTTGTGGCGAGCACCGAAGGCGGCGTCGAGATCGAGAAAGTTGCCGAAGAGCATCCGGAACGAATCATTCGCGAACCGGTGCATCCATTGCTCGGGTTTCAACCATTCCAGGCATTGAAACTTGCGCGGCGCCTGGAATTCGAAGGCGACCAGCTTAAGGCTGCGTCAAAATTGTTCTCCGGCTTATACAAGCTTTTTGTTTCGCTCGATTGCTCTCTGGTGGAAATCAATCCGTTGGTTGTCACGACTAAAGATGCAGCGGGAAAACAAGAGGTCTTTGCGTTGGATGCCAAATTCAATTTCGATGACAACGCGCTATACCGTCATAAAGAGATCGTCGAAATGCGGGATGTCTATGAGGAAGATCCGCGCGAAGTGGAAGCCTCTAAGTTCAATCTGAACTATATCGGTCTGGACGGGAATATCGCGTGCCTGGTCAATGGTGCGGGGTTAGCGATGTCAACGATGGACATCATCAAGTATGCGGGCGGCGAACCCGCTAACTTTCTGGATGTTGGCGGCGGCGCGAGTGAAGAGCAGGTCACCGAAGCGTTCAAGATCCTTGTCTCGGACAAGAACGTTAAAGCGATCCTGGTCAACATTTTTGGCGGGATTATGCGATGCGACGTGATTGCTCAAGGGATCATCAACGCTGTCAAAACAGTCAGTTTGCCCGTGCCGCTGGTCGTTCGACTCGAAGGCACGAATGTAGAGCTAGGAAAGGAGCTGTTAACAGAGTCCAAGTTACCAATCCAGGCCGCATCCGACCTGGCAGAGGCCGCGACGATGGTAGTTGCAGCGGCCGCCGCGAAATGAGCACCCTATGAAGATTGTTGAAATCGCTTTCACAGGTTATCCGGTCACAGACATCAAACGGGCACGGGCGTTCTACGAAGGGACGCTTAAACTGGAACCGAGCCGAACATTCGGAGGCGGAGATAAAGCGTTTATAGAATATGACCTTGGCCCTGCCACCTTCGCGATCGGGAACATGGCTGGCGAAGACTGGAAACCATCTAAAGACGGCCCGTGCCTTGCGTTTGAAGTCGATGACTTTGATGCCGCGATAGCCGACCTGCGAAAAGCGGGGGCTCGTTTCTATTCGGAACCGTTTGATACCCCTGCGTGCCGCATGGCCATCGTTGGCGACCCCGATGGCAATTCGATTACCATCCACCAACGCAAAGAGGCGTCATAATCCCGAAACGCGAAACGTTATGTCCATCTTAGTCGATAAAAACACGCGGTTGCTGGTTCAGGGGATCACCGGCAGCTCTGGCGCTTTTCATGCCAAGGGGTGCATGGAGTATGGAACGAACGTGGTGGCTGGGGTCACCCCGGGCAAAGGGGGCCAGCTTTTTGAAGGCATAGTCCCAGTCTTCGACACCGTTTATGAGGCAAGGGAGAAGACTGGATGTAACGCCACAATGATCTTCGTTCCGGCGCCGTTCGCTGCGGATGCGATTCTGGAAGCCGCCGATGCCGGGGTCGAGTTGATTGTGTGTATTACTGAAGGGATTCCGGTAATGGATATGATGCGGGTGAAAGCGGCGCTCAAAGAAAGCTCGAGCAGGCTGATTGGTCCGAATTGTCCCGGAATAATTA